>DATFQC010000493.1:0-4093 GCA_035264425.1 Anaerolineales bacterium | reverse complement strand
GACCAATGATGCAATATAGTTTTCCAGGTCAGCATCCACATGGATCGTTTCGACCGCGTCGCGCATTTCAAGCACCTGGTCTGCTGTCGTGATGTCACGCAAAACCACTTCATCCTGTTTGCGCTCGCGACGCCGGCGCAGGATCAACTTCTCCTCTTCCATGCTTGGGTATCCGACAGCCAACTTCAACATGAAGCGATCCAGTTGCGCTTCCGGCAATGGAAACGTACCTTCGTATTCAATCGGGTTTTGGGTTGCGAGGACAAGGAAAGGCGTGGGTAAGGGCAGGGATTCGCCTTCGATGGTCACCTGGCCTTCCTGCATCGCTTCGAGCAGGGCAGATTGAGTCTTCGGTGAAGCGCGGTTGATCTCATCCGCAAGAACAATATTTGCAAACAACGGACCTTTGCGAAGCTCGAACCTGTTCTCCGTCCGATTGAAAATATATCCGCCAGTGATATCGCCCGGCAATAGGTCAGGTGTGAATTGGATCCGCTTGAATTCCAGCCCAAGTACTTTTGCGAAACTTCGTGCAACCAGTGTTTTTCCGAGGCCCGGAAAATCCTCGAGTAGGACATGCCCGCCTGCCAGCATGGAGGCCATCATCTTTTCGAGCAGGGCGCGTTTACCCACGACCGCGCGTTCCACCTCAGCGATCACTTGTCTACTTAGCGATGAAACTCTGGAAATGTCCGTCACGATTTCCTCCGATGCAAAAATACAGTGTCACAGAGAAAAGCCTGCATCTCTGGAGCCCTGTGCCTTCGTTCATGCTACCTGCTCGTGCTATTTGGCAAATGACTATTTTCCACTTGTGATTCAAGGAAGTCTACTGCCTCTGCAACATTGAGATCAAGCGGAGTCGGTGGGTGAGCCGAAAAGCGTCCACGGTGTGGGAAATCTGCGAACGATCCATGCAATCCTGTTTCCAGATATTTCTGCAAATCCCGGGTTGGTTCCCAATCCATTCCTACGAGTGGAGCAAACACAGAACGTGGCCTGCCACTCTCACGGTGGAGCAGGATTTGATAGGCAAGCTTTCCCAAACGATTCGCGATCAGCCATTTAAAATAAATGCCACTCTCGGCTCTGTGCAACCCAATGGACAGGCTTTCCACCTGTCCCCTGGGCGGCTTGGGTCTGGGTCCACTCTTCGGACGAATCTCAAATCGAGGCATCAGGCTGAAAGCAATCATAAAAAGAACAATGAAGGCGATCACCCACCACCACACACCCTGTGAAAAGGTGTGATATACCAAATTTAGAATCCACATAATGTATGCAACGGGAATCACAACAGCTGCATAAACGGTATCACGTAATGGAAATGCCAGGATCCCGGCAACTATCAGCGCGGCGATCAAAATGAGTCCGCGTCGAGTAGGGGTCATACTGGTTCTCCGCAATAGTGCAGAATTGTTTTGAGGCAGCTGACTGCCTCATTGATATCCTGTGGTCCAGATTTTCTGTTGCCATACCGGACCCCTTCAAAAAGCCGCGTCAACCTCCTCACGGCATCGCCTGGCAGACCAGCCTGTTCCAGATGCAATGAAAATTCATGAGGCGTCATGGCGGTATTGCGGTACAAATGCCTGGTACTGGAAACCACGTCACTCATCCGCAGATAACAGTTGATGATCACATCACTGGAGTTTCTTCCAGAAGAAAGATCGTTCAACGAGGAACGGGCGATCTTCGCAATTTCATCCAGTGGTTTTTTGGTGTTCAAAGATACATAGCGTTTCCAGCCTCGATAAAGAAGCCAGATCACCAACAACCAGACCAAAGCGATACCGAAACTGATCAAATATGAAAATGTGGGGGATACCTGGGGCGGTTCGAAGACCGGCATGGGCACGGCTGTATTCTGGCTGGGTGGTGCTTCGCCGCCCCCGAAAAGGTTAGGACCAATGATCCCCCTTTTGATTAAGAAATAGAAGGCCCACGCTGTAAATACCACACGAATCAGCATTCGAAGCAGGCGCCTGCGCATCTCGGGGGACAACAACATGGCGATAAGGAGCACCATCAGTCCCACTAAACCCCAGACCATGATTTGCTTCCAGATCGGCACTTCCAGCCAGGCCTGATCCCTCTCCTCCGGGAAGAACTGCGCGGTCGTGGTTCCCTGCTGACTAAAATGCTGACCCTCGCGAAATGGGACCTCGTTCAAGCTGATGGCAAGTACCGTTAAGGCCCCCAACGCCAGAACTGCCAATAAAATGATTAAACGCTTATCCTGAAAGTAGGCACGCATACTTGAGAGGAAATTTTACCATTACGGCTATAATTAAAAACACCCTCTTTATGACTGTTTCAATGGATGATCTCTGCATTGCCCCGTTACATCCGCAAGCCGCGGAAGGTCTTCGTTTAATGAACGCGGGCAAATATTTCGAGGCCCACGAGGCCCTGGAAGCGGCCTGGAATGAGGAAAAGGGAAGCGTTCGCGAACTGTATCGCGGCATCTTACAAATTGCAGTTGTCTATCTGCATGTCACGCGCAGAAATTACAACGGCGCGGTCAAAGTATATGGGCGAAGTCAGAAATGGCTAAAGGATTGGCCGGATATTTGTAGAGGAATTCAGGTTGGGAAAATACGCAAAGATGCAGAAGCAGTCATTACAGAAGTAAACAGGCTCGGCGCGGAACGACTCTCTGAATTTGACAAGACGCTTTTAAAACCGGTTCAATGGGATGAAGATACAACCAAGAAAAAACATGTTTACATTTGCGACCGGTGCGGCTACGAGATGTACGAGAAAAATTGCAAAGTGACTTGCCCTAACTGCGGCAATCGGTTTGATTGTTCGGATTTGAATATTTATTTTGATTGAACAAGAATGCCGCACCGGTGCGCCATCGGACCCAGCAATTTTGGGCGGCAGACAATACAGGTCATAAAATCCGCGCATGACATTGGAGAGGTTCAAACCTTCCGCTCAGCGCGAATAACTACGGTGTAGGTGATGTCGTAACTGTCGGAAACAGGTTTGAGGTCCTCGAAAGAGGCGGGATGGACATCGGCGTCAAAGTCGGCGTGATGATGGGGGTTGGAGTCGCGTTTAACGGCGTCCAGCCGCTGTAATAAAAATATTCCTGCAGAAAGCCGGCCCGTTCCCGTTCCGTCATCAAACGCGGACGGGAATAATCTTCAAGCATAGCAGTGATCAACTCGGCGCTGATGAAACGCCCGTCATAGATCACATAACGGTCAAAGAACTCGCGACGGATGCCTTTCGGCATCCAAGCCTGATCACCCATCTGGTCGAAGAACAAATTGCCCAGTCCGTAGTGGATGAACGCGTCATCATAGAATTCCATCATTTGGGCATAGTGCGCCTGACTGCCACTGACAATCGAGGCGCCGGAATCTGCCATCAAACGGAAGTCATCCCTTTGTTGAGGAGCGGGACGAGAATCATAACTTTCGTTCCATTGAAATGTAGAAATGACCACATAGCCCTGCGCTTTGAGTTGATTGATCTTTCCTTTTAGATACGGAAAATCGCAGGGCGCCGCGCCCGGCTGATAATCTGTTGCCGTTGGGAAACGACCGACATCGGGCTTATTACAGCCAATAAACGCGATCTTGTTGCCATTGACGTCAAACAACGCGGGCTTGAGCGAATCCTGTAAATCGAGGCCGCCGCCAAAATACGGAATTTTATCTTTCTTATAGATCGCAATCGTTTCCCGCATTCCCGCCGCGCCGCGATCTGCAAAGTGATTGCCGGTCAATTCGATCACATCGGTGCCGATATCGGTCAGCAAGTCCATATATTTTGGGGCACTGCAAAAGACTAGCGCAACCTGGTCAGGCTTAGGATAGGTGCAGCCTGTATAGAATGGGATCTCATTGCTGACATGGGCGATATCGGCTTCACGCATCAAGTCACGGATTCTTTTGCCCGGATATAGCGTTCCCTTGATTTCCATCGTCATGGCAGTGGCACGCACCAACGCGGTCACGCCCGTCATGATAATAGTCGTCAGTTTTGATGGATCATAGTTCGAAGAAGGAAGGTCAGAAAGTTGGGAGGGATCTGAAGTCTTTAGCGTAAAAGAAGCCTTGAGTGGATAGGTCGAAAG
>DATFQC010000492.1:0-3728 GCA_035264425.1 Anaerolineales bacterium | reverse complement strand
TGAAAACCAACCGCCTGGATATGACCATGCTGGCGAGTACCGAGCAACTCGCCGGCACCACGGATCTCAAGGTCACGCATGGCAATGGAATAGCCTGCACCCAGCTGCGTGTTCTCTGCAATCACCTCCAGCCGTTGTTGGCCTTCCACGGTAGGACTTAGTTTACGGTGGCGGAAAAAGTAGGAGTACGCCCGAGCCGCTCCCCGTCCAACACGACCGCGCAGTTGATAGAGCTGAGCCAGCCCGAAGGTGTCTGCACGATCCACGATCAAGGTGTTCGCATTCGGGATATCCAAGCCAGATTCGATAATCGTCGTCGAAAGCAGGACATCTGTATCCCCGGCATTGAACCGATGCATTACGGAAGCCAGCTGGTTTTCAGGCATCTGCCCATGGCCGACATCCACACGCGCCTCCGGCACAAGCTGATTGAGGTGTGCCTTCATCGCGTCGATCGTGTTGACCCGGTTATGTACAAAGAAAATTTGTCCGCCGCGCTCAAGTTCGCGTAAGATCGCCTGGCGAACCAGTTTCGGCGAATAGGGGCCCACATGAGTCACAATTGGCAGACGTTCCTCGGGCGGCGTGTTGAGGTTTGAAATATCGCGCACACCCGTCAGCGCCATATATAGCGTGCGTGGAATCGGTGTGGCAGTCAGCGTGAGTACATCCACTTCAGTGCGAAGTTTCTTGAGGTGTTCTTTATGAGTCACGCCGAAACGCTGTTCTTCATCGATGATCACAAGGCCGAGATCTTTGAACTGTACATCGGAGGAGATCAAACGATGTGTGCCGATCACAATATCAATTTCACCTATGGAAAGACCATGAAGGATGGAAGTTTGTTCGCGCGGACTTCTAAAGCGTGAGAGCATCTCCACTTTGACAGGAAATACAGACAAGCGCTGCAAAAATGTCTCGTAATGCTGTTGTGCCAACACGGTCGTGGGCACAAGGATCGCCACCTGCTTACCATCCATAACTGCCTTGAAGGCGGCCCGTAAGGCAACTTCCGTCTTTCCATATCCAACATCGCCGCACAATAAACGATCCATCGGACGCGGCGATTCCATATCGCGTTTGATGTCTGTCAAGGCGCGCTTCTGGTCCTCGGTCTCTACATATGGGAACGAATCTTCCAATTCCTTCTGCCAGGTTGTATCAAGTTTGAACGCATAACCCCTCACCACATTGCGTCGCGCATATAGATCGAGCATCTCCTGTGCGACCTCGAGCACAGCCTGCTTGACGCGTCCCTTCTTCTCCTGCCATTCCTGTCCACCCAGGCGATCCAGGGCAGGCACCGCCCCTTCCGCGCCTACATAACGTGTCAGTCGATCTGCCTGGTGGACAGGCACATATAACTGCCCACCACCCTCATATTCGACCGCTAAAAATTCGCGCAGATGGTTATCAAGTTCGCGCTGGACCAACCCCCCAAAGCGACCCACGCCATGGTCAATATGAACGACATAATCACCGACCTGTAAATCCGCATAAATCGATTCAGGCGTTTCCGCGACCGGTCGCTGACGCATACGCGGCTGAGGCCGTTCCCAACCAAAGACTTCCGAGTCTGTGATGAGATGTAAGTTGCTGACAGAAAAGCCTTCCGATAGGGAGGACTCGATGAATTGTGGATTGTCCTCCGTTTCGCCTTCCTCCGGGTAGCTCTCTCTCCACAATTCGTGCAAGCGTTCACTTTGACGAGAAATGACGATCACCGTCTCATTCGTAGAAACCAGACCGGCAACATGTGCAATGAATGGTTTAAGCCTCCCAGCGAATCGTTCACCGATTGAGAACGCATCTCGCAGACTTTCCTGCTGATCGACAGCTGTTGAGTGACCTAATTCTAAAAACGAACGGTCGTGCAAATTGTCAAACAACTCAGGCCAGGTGACATACGGGAGTGGGAAATCTGCAGAAAGAGTCTCTTCTGCGATACTGTCCTGCTTGAGTTTGACCGCCTGCTCCTCTATTTCTGCGACCATGCTTTCTACAATGGAAAGATCATCCACGAGGATCAAAGCTTTTTGTGGAAGATAATCCAACAGGCTTGATGGCTGTTGATGCAAAAGTGGAATATGGAATTCAGAAAGTTCAGTATTCTGATCGCCAGACACAATGTATTCACGTGCAGGTGTGATCAGGATCGATTCCAATTTATCGACGGTTCGCTGCGAGGCAGGATCAAACCTGCGGATTGTTTCAATCTCATCGCCGAAGAAGTCCAAACGGACTGGGAGCTTTTCTGCGGCAGTCCATATATCCATAATGCCGCCCCGCCGTGAGAATTGACCGGGCTCCAGCACAGTGTTGACACGCTGATAGCCAGTCTCTACCCAGGACCGCAGGAGAGAATCCGGCTGTGTCGTTTGTCCAGTGGATAACTTCTTGCATGCCTTGAGAAAATCACGGCGCGGCAAGGTCCGTGTCATCAGGGAACGGGCGGAGGTCACAAAAATAGGTGGAACGTCTGGTTTTTCCGCAAACGGAAGATGATAAGAGGCCAGGGCGGTCAGAGTCTTCAAACGCTCGCGCCGGGTGGTCACACCCCAAGCCGCTTGTTCATAAAACAATGGATTCGGTTCTGCAAAGTGATAACGCGGCGATTTAACCCAGAACCCCAACTCATCAAACATTGCCAGTGCATGATCCGAGCGATCGGTGATCAGCAAAATGGGTCTGCTTAAATCCTGATGCAAGGCACCCAGGACTGGCAAGCGCGCGGCGCGCGGCAATCCCAGGCCGGGCAGTTGCTTTCCGTCTGTCTTTATTTGGTTCAGCAATTGCTGATATTGAGAAAGTTCGCGAATTTTGTTGAGAATAGATTCCATATCACCTGTAGAGGCAGAGCATATTCCTGCCTTGAACAACCACAAGGATTACCTTTACATTTCGACTGAACCGTTATATTTGTTCATCGCCTTATTCAAGCCATCGACCACAAACGTGAGGGCAGCTTCCGCGGCGCGATCCACAATCTCCGAAAGGGTTTTCATTTCATCCCGCGAAAAGTCCTGCAGCACATAGGCGGCGGGATCCATCCTGCCGGGCGGGCGACCAATGCCGATACGCAGACGCGGGAAATCTTTTGTACCGAGCCGTTCGATGGTCGACGCCATGCCTTTTTGTCCGCCAGGGCCTCCCCCCGGGCGAATACGAATCGTGCCAAAGGGAAGATCGAGATCATCGTGTGCGACGAGCATGTTTTCCATCGGCAACTTATAGAAATTAAGTAGTCCCTGTGCAGACTGACCCGAAAGATTCATATAGGTCTGTGGCTTTGCCAGGATGAGCTTGCGGTCTTCGTACGTCGCCGTGGTAACAATGGCTTTCGACTGTACTTTCAGGCCGCGCGCGTTCAGCCGCACGATGAGCCGGTCGATGAGCATAAAACCTACATTGTGACGGTTGTCCCTGTATTCGCGACCTGGGTTGCCGAGGCCGATGAGCAGATAAGTAGTTTCAGGTGTCATGTATTTAATTCCAAGATTTAATAACGGCGAACACGAAGGATAATTCCGGCGAGAGCAAATAAGCCCAGGATAACCAGCGCGCCGCGACCGAGGCTGGCATAGACTTGATTTTGCCCCAGTGAAACCGGGTTCGATGGGAGCGCGGTTGGGGTAGGACGCGGTATTTCAGTGGGGGTCGGAGAGGCAGCCAGCAGGAACGGCGTCGGAATAAGCACCGAATCAACCTCGGGTGTCGAACTAGGTTCG
>DATFQC010000491.1:0-4939 GCA_035264425.1 Anaerolineales bacterium | reverse complement strand
GAACAGGATGCCATAGTCTTCGCGCGCTCTGCAACGACCGGCGGACAACAATTCCCGGTTCATTGGGGTGGCGATTCCACCGCGACCTTTGAGTCGATGGCGGAAACCCTGCGCGGCGGACTATCGCTTGGACTATCAGGGTTCGGATTTTGGAGCCACGATATTGGCGGATTTGAACAAAACTCCAGCGCGGATGTATATAAACGCTGGACTGCCTTTGGTTTGCTCTCTTCTCACAGCCGTTTGCATGGCAGTTCCTCCTATCGTGTTCCCTGGCATTATGACGAAGAAGCCGTCAGTGTATTATCCAAATTTACGAAGCTCAAATGTAGTTTGATGCCTTATTTATATCGTGCAGCCATCCAGGCACATGAACAAGGGATACCCATGCTGCGCGCCATGCTATTGGAATTCCCGAATGATCCGGCCTGTGATTATTTGGATCTGCAATATATGCTCGGTGACTCGCTGTTGGTCGCGCCGGTGTTCAGCCACGATGGAAGCGTAAGTTATTACGTGCCTGAGGGAAAATGGACCAATCTGCTGAGTGGAAAAAGTATCGAAGGCCCGCGCTGGGTCAAAGAAACACATGATTTTATGAGCCTGCCACTGCTCGTCCGGCCTAATTCTGTGATTCCAATTGGCAATCACGCGGACAAGCCCGACTATGATTACAGCGATGGTGTGACTTTACAAGTCTATCAATTGGAAGATGGGAAACCAGTCCACGTAGAAATTCCAACGTTAGAGGGAAAGATCGAGACCAGGTTTGATCTCAAACGGCAGGGAAACCGGGTCAATATCAAGCGACAGGGATCGACAAAACCGTGGAATGTGTTATTTGTGGGTATTGATACTACTAATAAGATAGAAAATGTGGAAACTGAAATTTTAGATGGCTCTACGCTCATCAAACTTAACCGTGATGCCATTGACCTGAATATTCAGCTAAGATAAACAAAAGTAAACCGTGCGCCAACGCAATATTTATACTGCTTTTTCTATGGATAACAGTGCTTGATTATTGAGAATCTACGATTAAAACAATCATTAGATCCCCATCCGGGATAATTGAAATAGGCATGAGAGGTGGTTTTCCATTGTTAAAGATAAGCATAACAGCTCCACCATTACTTTGCCCAGCGGTCATCAAAACCCAACCTGATTTTGATAACTCTCTTTCATAATAAGCTTGTATATCTTCCACCACAGCCTTGATGTTAAAGACATATTTTTCATTATCACCACTTCCGGCGATTGCTCCAGGCATAATGGGTATACCCTTCCACTCCTTGTCAGGGGTTCCTACAGGACGTAAGGCAGAGAGCGCATCTTGTGTTTCCGTTGGTAGTTGAGGCGTGTTCGTTGGTACTTCCGTAGGAGTTGGCGATGGGGTATCCGTCGGAATAGGGGTAAATGTTTGGGTCGGCGCAGACGTGGGCGTTGGGACAGGAGCTAAGGTAGAGCAGGATAGAACAAAGAAGGATAAAAATACCAATCGGGTAAAGACTCGAATCATGATTTGCTCCTGATAAAGTACAAGTTAAAAAACCAGCCTGATGGGACATCCATCAGGCTTTCATTTTTATTTGAGCTTCTCCTCTACAACTTTTGCGACTTTGCTCATTGCATCATTCATCATAGCCGCGTCTGGCAGGTTACCCTGCGCCATAGTAGGTCGTCCACCGCCGCGCCCGCCGATGGCTGTGATGAGGTCACCGGCTTTAATGCCGCGCAGCACAATATCGTTGGTCACGGCTGAAATTACCGTCGAGCCAGAGGCCAGAACCGCGATCCCATCTGTGGGATACTTTTCTCGGAATTTATCGGTCAGTTTCCGCAATGTCTCCATATCACTATTCGGGATTTGCATTGCCAGCACATTGACATCTTGGATCTTTTGCACAGAAGAAAGCTGACTGTCCATCATCGACAGGGCCTGTTGAGCACGTAAGGAGGCAAGTTCTTTCTTCAAGTCTGCAACTTCATCTTGCAGACTTTCCACTTTCAAGGGCACTTCTTCAATGGAAGATTTGACGATCGCTGCCGTATGTTTAAGAAGTTTGAATCGGCGCGCGATCAACTCATACGCGCCGCGCCCGGTCACCGCTTCGATGCGGCGAACGCCCGCCGCGGCTGATCCTTCGCTGACGATTAGGAACGCGCCGACGTCAGAAGTACGTTCCAGGTGTGTACCACCACAAAGCTCGTAGGAATATTTTGGCAACTTTTCCATGACTGCCAGCGGATGGATCACGGTTTCAGTTTCCTCCAACGTTCCAACACTGGCGGGCGGAATGATCGTGATCGTTCTCACGGTTTCGCCATACTTTTCACCGAAAAGCGCCATGGCACCCTCAGCGATTGCGTCTTCACGGGCTTTTAGCTTGGGGATCACTTCCATATCTGCGGCAACCGCATCATTCACAATCTGCTCGACGCGCTCGATCTGTTCCGGAGTCATCGCTTCGGGATGATTGAAGTCGAATCGCAGGCGATCGGGCGCGACCAGGGAGCCCGCCTGCCGCGCATGTTCACCAAGCACCTGATGCAAAGCCGCATGCAGCAAATGAGTTGCGGTGTGATTGCGCATGATGTCATGGCGACGCGAAACGTCCACTTCTGCGACAGCCAGGTCACCCACCCTGGGTTGCCCTGAAATCACTTCACCGATGTGGACGATCATGCCTGCCGAGGCGCGTCGCACGCCAGTCACTTCAATTTCCCAGTTGGTTTCGGCAGTTGAACCGCCGAAAGAACGGATATATCCTGTATCGTCCACTTGACCACCAGACTCGATGTAAAAACCTGTCTTGGGCAGAACGACCTGAACGTGATCACCGAACGAAACAGACTCGACGGATCTTCCCCCTGCGGTGATCAACGCCAGGACCTCGCCTTCGACCCGCGGACTGGTGTAGGGATCATAGTCAACGCCACGTTCGCCAAGCTTCTTATGTTTCTGTAATTCCTTCAAAATCCCCGCGAAGAATTCCGCATCTTCTCCCCCGGTCTTGCCCATGGCTTTCCCGCCGCCAGAGGCGAGACTATGTTCTTCACGTGCGGCCTTAAATCCTTCCTCATCCACGTCCAGACCCTGTTCACGAGCAATATCACGTGAGATTTCAAAAGGCAAGCCAAAGGTGGCGTACAAGTCGAAGGCGCGATGGCCGTCAAGAGTGGTTTGATTCGAGGCGCGCAGTTCCGAGAGCAGATTCTCAAGTTGGGCGGTGCCCGACTCGATCGTCCGCGCGAAGCGGATCTCTTCCCGCGTCAAATTATCAAGGATTGCACCGCGACTCTTGACCAGCTCCGGGTAGAACGATCCATATTCTGCAATGACCGCTTCTGCCACTTTGGCAAGGAATGGCTCGCGCAGTCCAATCTTGGTGCCGAAACGAGCCCCACGCCGTATGATCATGCGAGTGATGTAGTTGCGTCCCGCGTTGCCCGGGACAACACCATCCGCGATGAGGAATGCTGCGGCGCGAGCATGATCGCAAACGACACGATATGGCGTGAAGTCCGCATTCATTTGTTCTTCACTATGGCCGGTGAGCGAACGCAAAACATCCAGCGAACCGGTGAAGAGATCCGTTTTGTAGTTCGAGTCAACCCCCTGCAAAACCGAAACAATGCGTTCGAAGCCCATACCCGTATCCACATGTTTGGCAGGCAAGGGTTCGAGACGCCCATCATCGAAGAGGTTATATTGAATGAAAACATTGTTCCATAATTCGAGATAACGTGTGCACTGACCATTGACTCCACAGATGTGATCGGTGCCGCGCAGGTTATCGAATTCTTCGCCGCGATCCAGATGGATTTCGGAGCACGGACCGCAGGGTCCTGTCTCCGCCATCTGCCAGAAATTTTCCTTGCGCCCGAAAAACAGAACATGGGATGGATCAAAACCGGATTGTTCTTTCCAAGCATCCGCGGCCTCATCATCGCGCGGGATCGTGCCTTTCTCATCCTCAAAACAGGTTGCATACAGCTTATCTTTCGGCAAACCCCATACGTCGGTGAGGAGTTGCCACGACCAGGCAATCGCTTCCTTCTTGTAGTAATCGCCGAACGACCAGTTGCCGAGCATCTCAAAAAAGGTGTGATGCGTATCGTCGCGACCTACATCGTCTAGGTCGTTATGCTTGCCCGCCACGCGCATACACTTCTGCGAGTCAACCGCGCGGGTGTAGGGGCGCTTGTCCGTGCCAAGGAACACATCCTTAAACTGCACCATCCCCGAGTTTGTAAAAAGAAGGGTCGCGTCCCCACCCGGCACCAAAGACATAGATGGCACAGCCGTATGTCCATGCTCAACGAAGAAATCTATGAAAGTTTGGCGGATCTCATTGCCAGTCATTTTTTTGGTCATTCGTACCTCGGATAATTGAATTTTGGAATTATACCAACTGAAGCAACATAACAAAAAGTCCCGAACCTGTTACGGGTTCGGGACTTGAAGATCAAATTTAAGTCTCATGCCATCGCAGGTTCGCAGAGCAGTCCCAGGATCTGGGCTGCGCGTAAAGCCAGAGCAGCGGCCGCTTGACTATTAACAACATCTCGAACATTGCAATTCTGTTTCATAGGTAAAGATTATACCAGCATGTGAAGTGAGACGAAAGAAGTCAGAAGGCTGTTAATAATCTTCGCAATGTAGCTACAAAACCTTTTGGGATGAAGTACCCTTTACTCCCGGTCGAAAGTTGGTGCAGCCTTATGGGTATTATCTCAGCTAACAATTAACTTATAAAAGATTTCCGAATCGGACAAAATTGGTCTTGAATTTCATTATGAAAAGTTGTATAGTGTTTCCAACAGGATCAAATCATCTACCTTCATAGGGAGGCTAGCTATCAAATATTTTCTGAAAACACAACTGTAAATTTTACGCAAATCAAAACTAAATAAGCGCGGCCGTGCCATTATCGCT
>DATFQC010000490.1:0-4760 GCA_035264425.1 Anaerolineales bacterium | reverse complement strand
AGGCTCGACTATGATGATCTTCTCGGCCATCCCATGGATTCTGGCGGGCGGTTTGCTGGGCCCCATCGCGGCGGCGGGGCTGGGAATGTTTAGTGGATTATTACGCGGGCTATGGGATACCCATAGCCTCTTTACAGTATTTGATTTCGGACTCCTGGCCATGATGTTTGCAGTGGCGAACCGGCAGCGCTATCGTACGTTCATTTATCGTTTGCTGCGGCAGCCATTGATCAGTGCCCTCAGCCTGGTACTGGCCCATGCCGCGCTCTTTGTCCTGAACGCGCTTTTTACACTTTCTGTTTCAACGTCGGTCACAGAACGGTTGGATTATGCGCTAAGCAACCTGGGCGTGGTGAGCCTCGCGTTCGCCGGCGAAATGCTTGTGGCAGGGATCGCCGCCCAGATCATTGCAACAGTTTTCCCGAATCGCTGGGGCGGGTTGGGAATGTTGCAGCCTTCGCCTTCCGAAAAAAGTATCGAAACACGCTTTATCCTGGGCGCAGGGACCATCATTTCATTGCTGCTCTTCACGCTTTTGATCGGCGACTGGCTGGTGGCGGGCTCCGCGGCACGGAATTTATTAAGAGACCGCCTCAAAAGTTCGGCAGAGCTGGCTTCACAGAACGTGCCTTTTTTTCTGGAGACAGGCCAAAACCTGGCGTTACAGATCGCGAACGATTCGCGTTTGCAGGATGCAGATGTTTCTGCAGTCTTGAACGAACGTAATCAATCGGTTCCCTATTTTAGTCAACTGGTTGTCTTTGACATGCAATCCAAAACAATACTGGGAAGCTATCCATCCGAGCCTGCATTTCAAATCACGCGCTCGGAAGAAGACGGTATCAATCTGGCACAACAAGGAGTACCGAATCAGGTGTATAGCGTGCCACCTGTGGTGGAGGGAGAAGCGGCCGGCGTCTCCTTTCTGGCAGCTATTCCACAAACAGAACGTGTACTGATCGGTCGTACCTACCTGAGCGAAAATCCCTATACGCGTTCCCTGATCAATAATCTTGATAGTCTGGCGGGAGTGAACGGTACAGGTATATTAATTGCTGATGGTCTCATCGTTTATCACTCAGATGCTACACAAACCTGGACAACCTACGAAGGGGAACATAGTGACCAGCCTTCGTTCTTCGATGAGACGACCTCGCTGGGAACTCGGCAGCTCGTCTATTATCAACCGGTGCCCGGTTATCCTTGGGCAATCGTACTCACCATCCCCGCGCAGGAAACGCAACAGCTTTCCATTAATATCGCGTTACCCATCTCATTAATGATCATGCTGCTGGGTCTCATTGCCTTGATTTCCTTGCGTGTGAATCTGCGCAGTGTCACCGGATCTTTGCAAAGCCTTGCCACGGAAGCGACCTATCTCGCAACCGGACAACTGGACCGGCCCCTCAGCGTGGAGGGCGCGGATGAGGTAAGCGAACTCCGCCGCGCCTTTGAACAGATGCGCGTCAGCCTGCAGGCGCGCATGCAGGACCTAAATCGTTTGTTAGTCGCCAGTCAGGGTGTCGCCTCGAGTCTCACGCTGGGTGACGCGCTGCGCCCGGTCCTTGAGGCGGTCGTTGCAAATGGCGCGAGTTCCGCGCGTATTATTCTCCTGCGTGAGATGCTGCCGACGCCTGTGGAAACACCGATCCGTTTTGCGGATGGGATCGAGCAGGATGTTTATATGCACCTGGATCAGCAGGTGCTCGGGCTCGCCGAACAACAGGAACGACTCGTAATGGCGACTCTTTCACGGAACCGCGGCCTGGTGCTGGATCCTAACCTTCCTTACCCTGAGTCCCTGATCGCGCTGGCGCTGCGGCATGAGAATCGTTATTACGGCGTTTTGTGGGCTGCCTACAATAAACAGCGTGTTTTCTCTGAAGCGGATTTGCGTTTTATTACCACCCTTGCGAGCCAAGCCTCACTGGCAGTCGCAAATATCCGTTTGTTCCTCACGGTTGAATTGAGTCGCCGCCAGCTCGAAGCGATCCTTAACTCCACCCCCGACCCGGTACTGGTCACCGACGCCTCGAATCGTTTAATTCTGGCGAACCCGGCTGCAGGTCATGTGTTTGGCGTCACCATCCGCCGTGGGGAACGGCCGGATTTCGAGAAAATGGTTCAGGTCAAAGGGTTAAGCGAACTCCTTCAGGAGTCGACTACAGAACGCCACTCTGCAGAGATCAGCACACCGGATGGGAAGACGTATCTTGCAATGGCCTCTCCGATGATGGCGGAAGGCAAGACAGTGGGACGGGTCTGCATTCTGCGCGATGTGACCCAGCTCAAAGAGATTGATACGTTGAAGTCCGATTTTGTTTCCACGGTGAGTCATGACCTGCGCTCGCCGCTGACATTAATGCGCGGATATGCCACCATGCTTGAGATGGCAGGTCAGTTAAATGAACAGCAAAAGAATTATTCCAGGATGATCGTGCAGGGCGTGGACAATATGGCAAAGCTTGTCAATAACCTGCTCGACCTAGGTCGGATTGACTTTGGCGTAGGATTGCAAGTGGAAAACATCCCTGTGCTCGATATTCTGGAACGAGTTACAAGTTCCCTGCAAATGCAGGCCAAGCAAAAACAAATCTCACTGGGTGTAGAAATTCCCAGAGATCTCCCCAATGTTATTGAAGCAGACTCAGCGTTATTACAACAAGCCCTTTACAACCTCGTGGAAAATGCGCTCAAATACACGCCTGAGGGCGGAGAGGTCACCATTCATTTACAGACCTCCCCTTTAGAATTGACGTTTGCAATCCAGGATAGCGGTATTGGTATTGCAGCAAACGACCAGCCGCGCTTATTTGAGAAGTTCTATCGCGGCACGAATCGAGAGGCGTTGGTACAGCGCGGTACGGGTTTGGGGCTGGCGATTGTCAAGTCTATTGTAGAACGCCACGGAGGCAAAGTTTGGGTGGAGAGTAAACTCGGCGCGGGCAGTACCTTTTATTTGCAGATTCCATTGGCGCAATCCAAAGAAGCACAGCGCGTGCAATAAAAAGATAAGACAAATAAAAAAGAAAGTCTTCCGTACCGGAAGACTTTTTCGATTTAATTGACCAACATTTTTTCAGGTCGTCCCAAGATTTTTTCCAATTGACCTTTCGCGGCGTCGTCAACAAGTGCGAGAATTTCATCCCCTTCTTCCAATATTGTGACTCCCCGTGGAATCACAATCTCACCGTGGCGGATAATTCCAGAGATAATACAATTGGGAGGTAGATTCAAATCTTTGATAGCGATCCCTGTAGCCTGCGCGCCGCTGAAAATTTTCTCCTCCACTAAAGAAAACTTCCCACGCCGCAACTTCAACATGATCATCATGTCGCCTAGTGACATTTCCTCCTCGATCAACCTGGCTATGATGTCAGCTTGGTTGAGGGCAACATCCACTCCAAACTCAGGTGTAAACAGCCATGCATTTCGAGGGTTGTTTACCCGTCCTATGACACGTCGGACACCGTACTGTTGTCTTGCGAGAGAGGCAGCGACTAAATTATCCGCGTCATCCGAACTAACCGCAGCCAGCACATTGGCATTCTGAATGTCCAATTGCTCGAGAACTTCCGGGTCAGTTCCATCACCTTCGTAAATGATTTCTGTGGGGAGTTCATGATGTACGCTCGCGAGAATCTCGGCGTGATGTTCAACGACGCGGACCTTGTGTCCCTGCGCATACAAGAGAGAAGCAAGATGCGAGCCTGTCCGGCCTCCGCCCATAATAATTACATACATGCTGATTTATTCCTTTCTATGTCCGTTGCCGTTTTCATGAATGCGTTCACGTAGAATTTTTACCCCCGCAGGCGTGCTGCTTACTTGCAAGATATCTTGTAATTCCAGCAGGGTCTCCGGGCGCGGCAGAATACCTTTTCCGCTGCGGGCGAGCGCCACTGGAATGGCATATTCAATGGGGACAAGATCCGAAATTTTGCGTCCATTCCATTCCGATGGGACTGTCAACTCGTAGACCTGTACTTCGCCATTCCCGGCAGAAGAAACGCATTGCATTCCAGGATAGACCAGTAATTGCTCAATCCGATGCGCACCCCAGGAAGATGAGGATACAGTTTGCAGATTGAGCTTTTCATAAATTGGCGCACGACGCGGATTGTAAATACGCGCCACGACGCGCCGGACATGATAAATATCCTGTGCAATGCGTGCAACAATGGCATTGAGGTTGTCGGAAGATGTCACTGCGGCAAGAGCCTGGACAGCCTCAATCCCCGCACGTTCCAGAGTGGTGCGATCCATGGCATGACCTTGAACGGTTCGGCCTGAAAAGTGTAGCCCCAGCCTGTCAAAGGAATTTAAGTCTCGGTCAATAATGCTGACTTGATGCATTTGGTGAAGGGCAAGGGCAAGCTCAACACCTACCCGTCCACAGCCGACAATAATGATATTCATGAAGTTCTCCTTTGCCTATTTTTCGTTTTCCAGGGATTCAGGTATATCGGTGATCACAATACCTGTTTCGAACGGAAAAGATAATCGCAACAATACATCCATCCGTGTGCGCATTAAGTTTGACTACCAACGCGGGCGCACGCCCTCGCCCCAGGTGCCCTTGGTGTAATTTAAAGAAGCTCACCGCATTAGTAATAAACGTCACGATTTAATGATCCCCCTCCTTATCATGGACATGATAAGGCACGTTAATGATCACGATACCATGCTGATGTTTTAACTGGCGTCGGAGAAGCTCCGCGGTGTTCGTATGCAATGCGGCAGTCATGTGACTATTTGAA
>DATFQC010000489.1:0-5200 GCA_035264425.1 Anaerolineales bacterium | reverse complement strand
AATAACACTTGAATTGAGCCGAGGCGGCATCAATTTGTTATGAAGTAATGCGTTGCTGCGTGTTGGAAAAGTCTTTTGCCCAGCGCTCATATTTATCGAATTGCGATCCAGGATTCCATTGTAATTCGAGAATTATACGATAAGTAGCGCGCCCGTCGTTATCCGCTCACTTCTGGATAATGCGCAGCAATAGACATATTAGGAAATTAACCATTAGCATCTATTGTTCTTTGCTTTCCATATAAGCATTTTACTCTTCTTGACACCAGCCCATATTCAGATATAATCTTCTGTGACTGTTGTTACTAACTTAGTCACAGAAAGGTTGTTATAAATCTTGCCCAAAGCATTCTCTGAACAAGAGAAACAAATTATTAGACAACAGCTGTTAGACAAGGGGAAACAGTTGTTTGAAAGACATGGCATCAAAAAAACGAGTATAGATGAAATTGTTGATGCGGTCGGGCTTTCTAAAGGCGCGTTCTATTTCTTTTATGAATCCAAAGAAGATTTGCTGCTGGCAATTCTTGAGCAGCTTGAGACAGATTTCCGTACCCGTATCTTTGATTTTTCGATCCGCAGCCAGGACAATGCCCGCCTTCTCCTCAGCAAATTATTGAAAGATGCGCTCTTAACCTGGGATGAATATCCGCTACTCAAAAATCTGGGAAATGCAGACTATGAATACCTGGCGCGCAAGCTTCCGCCTGACCGTATTCGAGCGCACATCCACCGGGACGACGAGTTTGTCAGTGACTTTATTACAAGGATCAAACACGAAGGGATCTCGGTCAGCGCTTCGCCGCGTGTTGTGTCAAACCTAATGAAGAGTCTGTTCTTTGTCAGCCTGCACAGAAATGAATTAGGCAGCGACACATACGTAGAGACCATGACTGTTTTAGCAGATCTGATCGCGGGCTATATCCTGGAAGGTACATAATGGAATTCGCCATCGAAACAAACGGATTATCAAAATTTTATGGGGATGTCTACGCGGTTGACTCAGTGAACTTACGTGTCAGGCCGGGAGAGATCTATGGGTTTCTTGGCCTCAATGGCGCAGGCAAAACGACAACAATTCGTGCCCTATTGGGAATGATCCATCCCAGCGCAGGATATGTCAAAGTTCTGGATCAGGTTATCGGTCCGCATGGACATGGACCATGGGCAAAGGTTGGACATCTTGTTGAGAGTCCGTCCGCATATCCAGAGGTATCTGTCCGTGAAAACCTGGAAATCGCGCGACATTTGCAGGGAATCCGGAATCCAAAGGTTGTGGGTGAAGTTATCCAACGGCTTGGAATCGATTCTTACGCAGACCGAAAAGCTGGCACACTTTCGACAGGCAACCTGCAACGCCTTGGCCTGGCGCGTGCATTATTACATAAGCCCGAACTATTGATCCTCGATGAGCCCACTAATGGGCTTGACCCCGCGGGAGTTGTAGAAATCCGTGAGCTGTTACGAGTGCTTGCTCATGAAAACGGTGTGACGATTTTCATGTCAAGTCACATCCTGACAGAAGTCGATCGGCTCGCCGCGCGCATCGCTATTATCCACAAGGGACACCTTATCGAAGAACTGGATGCCAAGAAACTTGAACAAATCAGAGCCCGAAGATTGATGATCAGGACACGTAATATTGATGACGCGAGACAGGCGATTTTGAAAGCGGGTTATTTTTCCACGAGAGTGATAGATCAGTCAATCATTATCGAGGAAGCCAGAGCAATTGAAGCGCCGGAGGATATCGCCCAAATTTTGGTGAATGCAGGATCTCCACCCACCCATCTTGTTGTCGAACAGGAAAATCTGGAAGACTATTTTTTGAGGTTGACAAGTCAGCCAGTGGCTTAGGGCTCAATTGAGATAGAGCAAAGGAACAACAAATGAACACGCTTACATCTGCCCTATGGACAGAGACACTCAAAATGCGCCGTTCCAAAATTCCACTCTTTACTGCCCTGGGATTTTCGGTAGTGCCATTTATTGGGGGACTCTTTATGATTATTCTGAAGGATCCCGAAGCGGCTAAGTCCATGGGATTGATCAGCGCGAAAGCTCAACTGCTGGCGGGCGTGGCTGATTGGCCCACCTATTTCGGTATCCTTGCCCAGGCAACCGCTGTAGGCGGCGCGATCCTTTTTTCCATCGTTACCATCTGGGTTTTCGGGCGCGAATTCTCAGACCATACCGCGAAGGAATTATTGGCATTACCCACCGCCCGTGAAACAATCGTCTCTGCAAAGTTTCTGGTAATCGTGGTATGGGTCCTGTTATTAACGCTGGTAATGTTTGCCATCGGACTGTTGGTTGGCAAACTGGTCGTGATTCCAGGATGGTCCATAATACTCGTCAGGTCTGCCTTTGGTGATGTTGTTGGTTCTGCCATCCTCACAATGGCGTTACTGCCGTTTGTCGCTTTCTTTGCCAGCACTGGACGAGGATATATGCCTCCATTTGGTTGGACGATTCTGACTGTCGTTTTAGCGCAAATCGCGGCCATCACAGGGTGGGGCGATTGGTTTCCATGGTCTGTACCTGCCTTATTTAGTGGTGTGGCTGGACCGCGAGCCAATCTACTAGGTATACATAGTTACATAATTGTGGTTGTGACCTGTATTTCTGGTTTCCTCGCTACCCTCTATTGGTGGCGTGATGCAGATCACACGAAATGAAGAACACGGCAATGGATGTTTGGAAAACCAATCCAGGGTAAACATCCTGCCAGCCCCCTTTGCTTGGATCTGAATTTCAGTCTGAGTCCTTTTCACACATTTTCACCTGTCCTGGCGATGCTGTTTTTAGAAACTGCAAATTATATACATCTGAGATAACTACCCCATTATTTTTGAGAATTCTGTTAAAGTGTGCCTTGCTATGAGCATCAGAATCAGTGTGCGTTACAGAGCTGATGCCCACATATAAATAAATTTAAACAATCAATTATTTTATTATATAAGTGCTCCTCACCTTCGGCTATAATCTTAGAAAAATTTCTTTTAAAGGTAAGTTATGCCAAATCATTTGATAAACGAAAATTCCCCTTACTTACTTCAACATGCAAATAATCCTGTAGACTGGTATCCCTGGGGAGAAGAAGCCCTGACCAAAGCTCGCGCGGAGAATAAACCTATCTTTCTCAGCATTGGATACGCGGCTTGTCACTGGTGTCATGTGATGGAACATGAGTCGTTCGAAGACCCCGAGACTGCTACTCTGATGAACGACAATTTTGTCAATATCAAAGTAGACCGCGAAGAACGACCCGACCTCGACAGCATTTATATGCAAGCCACCACGGCAATGACCGGGTCCGGCGGTTGGCCAATGTCGGTTTTTCTTGCCCCGGACCTGCGTCCATTTTATGCAGGTACTTATTTCCCCCCAGTGCGGCGCTATAACATGCCAGCCTTCAAAGATGTTTTGCAAAGCTTAGCGAAAGTGTGGCGCGAAGAGCGGGATGAAGTCGATCGCGTCGGCAGTCAAGTGCTGCAGCATATCCAACCCCAAATGCTGGAATCAGCTGAGAACACTTTTAACCCAGAGACGTTGGAAACAGCGACCCAATCTTTGTTAGAATCGTATGATTGGGGTTATGGCGGTTGGGGCTCTGCCCCAAAATTTCCCCAGGCCATGACGATCGAATTTCTGCTGCGACGTGCACTAACCGATTCTTCGCAACATGAGCAAATCTTGAAGGCATCTCAGCACGTACTAAACGCCATGTCGCGCGGAGGCATGTATGATGTAGTGGGCGGTGGATTTGCACGTTACAGCGTCGATAACTTCTGGAGAACGCCACATTTTGAAAAAATGTTATATGATAATGCTCAGCTTGCTTTAGTATATTTGCATGGTTATTTGGTCACCGGCGAGTTGAAATATCGGGGGGTGTGTGAGGAAACCCTTGATTTCCTTGTCCGTGAAATGACTAATCCTGAGGGAGGCTTTTATAGCAGCCTGGATGCCGATTCAGAAGGCGAAGAGGGAAAGTTCTATGTATGGACACATGCTGAGATTCAAAACATCCTTGGTCCCGACTTTGAGTTTTTCAAAACGGCGTACGGAATTACCCCACAGGGAAACTGGGAGGGGAAAATCATCTTACAGCGTGCTCTAGATGATGCTAGTCTCGCGGCTCGTTTTAAGCTTGATCACGAAACGGTTTACGGCAAATTGGCCGAATCACATGCCAAGCTCCTTAAAGTTAGGAGCACTCGGGTTCGACCTGGGACAGATGATAAGGTCCTGGTAATGTGGAATGCCTTAGCTTTAACCGCATTTGCTGAAGCTGGGCGTTATTTGTCCAGGACAGATTATTTGGAGACTGCCATACGGAACGCCCGTTTTCTGCTGGATAACTTATATCCTTCTGATCGTCTATTGCGCTCATGGCGTGAAGGACAGGCAAAACATAATGCCTATCTGGAGGATTACGCGGGTTTGATCTTGGCACTCCTGGCATTGTATCAATCTGATCCAAACCACGGATGGTATACGATGGCGTTGACATTGGCGGATCAAATGGTCGCAAATTTTGCAGACCCAACTGGAGGTTTTTTCGATACCCGTGATGATCACGAGACATTACTTGTTCGTCCCAAAGATATTCAGGATAATGCCACTCCCTCTGGAAATGCGCTTGCTGCCAACGCTTTGCTTCAATTGGTAACTTATGGAGATCGTACCAACTGGCTCTATAGGGCTGAGAAAATGCTGGCTTCAGTACAGAATGCCCTATTGCGTTACCCCACCTCTTTTGCACAATGGTTATCCGCAGCGGACTTTGCAATCGGCCCAACACGCGAGGTGGCGATCATCGGCAACCCTGAAGATTCCAAGACGCAAGCGCTCCTAACGACTCTGTGGAAAAAATATCGACCCCGACAGGTGACCGCTATTTCCGCTTACCCAGCGAAACCGGGCGCACCAGCATTGCTGGCAAACCGACCGTTAGTCAACAACAAACCTACTGCCTATGTCTGCCAGGGCTTCGTATGTCTACAGCCTGTCAATTCACCAGATGAAATGGAAAATCAGTTGACCGCCAATCTAGCCTCATAAACAACTGCCTCTGGCAGTTGCGCTCAACCTCTCAGCGATAGGATTTTTCATCAAACGACAAAATCAAAGGCTCTCTGAACGAGAGCCTTTTGATTTTGTCGTTTGATGAAAAATCCTATCGCTGAGAGGTTGA
>DATFQC010000488.1:0-3595 GCA_035264425.1 Anaerolineales bacterium | reverse complement strand
AGGCCGCGGTTGCGCAGCACCCGCCACAAAGTGGTCTCGGCAGGTGTTTGTGGCTGGCGCAATTCGCGTGCCCGGGCTAAAAGCGGTGGGTAAACACGGTGACGTCGCTCCATAATAAGCTCGCAAAGCCCCTCTCCTCTGAGGGAAGAGGCAGGGTGAGGGGTAATTTCTGATTTGCAATTTGACCCTCATCCCTGCCTTCTCCCTACAAGGGAGAAGGAGTAGGCTTACCAGCAGATTAGCCGTCTCACATCCTCGTAGTCGCAGTAAGTGGTCATAAGAGTATTGTACTATTACTGCAAGCCGCACAGGGAGTGCTAGTTGGGTCGCGACGAACACAGAGCACAACGTGAAAGGAAAGGAACTGATTAGGCAGGAGCGGTGTAGCTTCTCGTAGAATTCGATGAACTTTTTAAAGAGAGGTGACGTGAAACACTCATTAAACTGCATAGTTCTAGTATCTATCCTTAGCTTCATTTTGAACGCCTGTGCACCGAGCCTGACAGAAACCCCGTCTCCGGTCCAAACCAGCCAGCCTCCCGTGGGCAGATTTGGAACCACCCGCATCGAGGCTGTCAAAACGTCAGGGATTAGTGGTTCGTTTGCTGCTCACGATAACGGCGACGGGACCACTACATTGAGTATTCAACTCGACCATGCGGGAGATTTTAACCCTTGGGGGATCTTTGCCACAGGTGATTGTCAAAACGGGGTTCCAGACAATACACGACCGGTCTTTTCTTTACCCGATGTTGAATCTGGAAAGAAACAAGAAACGGTCGAAACCGAAACGTATAGAACTGTCCCTGGCGATTTAATCGTCATCATCTATGGCATTGCCCCGGATGCCTCTCAACAGATGGTAGCCTGCGGCCGTTTAGGCCCACCACTTGCCGCAAGCATAGGAATAACAGCAGCCAAAACACCGGAATGCAATTCCGTAGAGGCCGGCGTTGCACCCGCACCCTCAACAGATGCCTGGCTGGCTTTCAGCGCAGCACGCAACAACAATTCAGATATCTACGTAATTGACGCAGATGTCACGCTGGGAGGAAGGGCCCCGGTAACAATGAAGCGGCTGACAACGAACCCCGCAGCCGATTTTGACCCCACCTGGTCCCCGGATGGTACGCAAATTGCATTTCGAAGCCAGCGCGATGGAAACGACGAGATTTATCTGATGAAAGCAGACGGAACATGTCAGTTGAATTTAACGAATGATTCAGGCGATGATTGGTCACCTGCCTGGTCGCCAGATGGCAAACGTATCGCTTTCGCTCACTTCTTTGATGGCAATCCCTTTACGGATATAGCTGTCATCAACCTCGATGGGTCAGGTTTTCAGCGATTGACCGAAGGCGGTGGCGAATATCCGAGTTGGTCTCCGGATGGAACGCGCATTGCGTTTGCTTCCGCGCGTGCTGGCAATTATGAGCTCTACGTTATGAACGAGGACGGAGCCAATCAAATTCGTCTGACGGATAACCCGGCCTATGATATGTTGCCGACCTGGTCGCCAGATGGACTGCAGATAGCCTTTGACACTCAGCGAGATAATTATCCACCTGCAGAAGTGGGGATCGGGCCCGAATTTGAGATCCATGTCATGAACGTAGACGGATCAGACGATACCCGATTGACAAACAATCATGAAGAAGATCGTTTTCCCGCCTGGGGACCCAATGGGCTGATTGCCTTTTCACGGAACGGCGCTCTCTTCCTGATGAAATCCGATGGTTCTGATCAAATCCAGTTAGTTGAATCCGGGACTTTTCCAGCCTGGTGGTCAGGTCATTAATAGAGTGAAGTGGAAGTCCACTTATGAAAACCAATCAGTATCTCTTCTTAACTAATTTTCAAGAAAAGGCCCTCCTATGCCAACCCTGACCGTTTATCCCCACACCGAATTTCCTGCTATCTTCAAATGGCAGGCTATTGCCTTTATGCGAATGGAATGGCCTTCCATCTTTCAAGGTGATAATCTCTATATGCCAGAGACCTACCCGCCCGATTTCCACCCGGTTCACTTTGTGATCGCGGAAGGCGAAACATTACTGAGTTATGGGGAGATTCTAAGGCTGACCATCGATCACAATGGCTCGCGCTACCAGGTGTACGGCTTCGGAAATATGTTGACCTTTCCTCCCTTCCGCCGCCAGGGTTGGGGTGGACAGGTATTGAAAGCCGCTACTCAATTTATCCAGCAGAGTGATGTGGATATTGCTGCACTGTTTTGTGATTCTGGTTTAGAGCCATTTTATGCCAAGCAAGGATGGGTGGTCACGCGCAGCCCAACGCGCCTGGGGCGATCTGACCAATTCGAAGAGTACCTGCCGCTCCGGATGATGCTATTTATCTCAGAAAAGGGCCGGTTGAACCGAGCAGAATTTGAGACACAGCCCATGTATATTGAATGGCCCTGGTAGAAACCGCTTCTAGATTGCTATGTTTGAGCGGAAGCTTGAACTTTCTTTCACTCGATCAAGCCATTCGTTAACAAGGGCATTGACCAAACCTCCCTTCTCTTCCAATTGGTGTCCGGCCCGGTCAAGGACAGCATACGTTGCTCGTGGATACTTCTCCAACAGGGTCCAGGCATCACGGTAGCCAGCGATTGCATCCTGGCGGCCTGTGATGATCAAGGCAGGACCTGAAAATGGTTCTGAGAGATGATCCACGTCAAATGAGAAAGCATAATTTTCTGGTTGTTCCCTGATCCTGCTTAGAAATTCAAAGTCTCCCATTTCCTGTTCTGGAACTTCCGGAAACGTTCGCTCGTGGTCGAGCCAGCTGCGAGTGTGCACCACTGCCATATCATACAAATCTGTCTCTGCTGGCGTTATATCTGCCCTCACTCCAGGCTCCTCAACCAGAACTTTATAGGGCGGAACTGTCCTTTTCTTGTCGTCAGCGATAATAATTGGAATGATCATAGCCATGCCATCGATAGTATCCGCACGGTGAAGTCTGACACCCCGCGCCAGATAAGCTCCCAGGGAAATTCCCATCAGACTAAATCTTTTCCCGGCGACCAGCTTATCAATACAAGCCAGGAGCACTTCTAATATTTTGTCTTGATTGGTGATCCAGTCCCGGCCGGCTGTCTTTCCATGACCTGGTGGATCGATATAGATCCTCTTCCACCCCTCTCGTCCCCGAAAGTATGGTTCTATTTCATGGGCTGTTAGCCGTGTGTTCAGGCCCCAACCTGGCAGAATGATGATGGACTTACCTTCACCATACACTTCATAATGGACTGTGATATTCTCGAGTGCACATTCCATAGTTTATTCTCCGATCTACCTAAAGAGGATATTGTAGGAAGGCATGATTTCTCCCCTTACCAGATCAACCTGGATACGGAAAAAGGACGTGCCATCTTCATTGGCTAGGTTGTTTCATTTTCTTGACAGACGCCTGCAACAACTCTTTCAAAACCTTCTTATCCACATCCTCCAGGGTCTTGACATATAAACATCCCATGCCGGTGGTGAACTTGCCAAGTTTTTTTAGCAAGGCGGCGTGCGTATCGAAGCCTCCCGTCAGGTACAACGTCAGGGCTTGCTTACGGGGTGAAAAACCTATCAACAGCCAG
>DATFQC010000487.1:0-2693 GCA_035264425.1 Anaerolineales bacterium | reverse complement strand
TCGATTCTGCAAAGGCAACACTCGCATCTCAATCCACCCTCACTGCGCCCTTTGATGGGACAATCGTTTCGGTGGATATTAACCCGGCTGAAACAGTTGTGCCCGGACAGGTTGTGATTGTCCTGGGTGATCTCTCTAAGTATCAGATCGAGACGACCGACTTGAGCGAGCGTGACGTGACTAGAGTCCAGGTCGGCCAATCCGCAAAAATTTTTATGGAAGCTTTGAATGAAGAATTCACAGGCAAAGTGACTGACGTTGACCGCGTCTCCTCGACCCTTGGTGGAGATGTGGTCTTCAAAGTGACCGTCGAATTGGATCAACAACCTCAGGGGTTGCTCTGGGGTATGAGCGCAGATGTCCAGATCCAAACTGCCAAACAGGCAGGAGAATAGAATGAAACGATTCTATGGGTCAGCGCTTTTGAGTTTGATTATTCTTGCCCTCTCCATCAATCCGGCCTTGGCCGCGCAAAACGGATCAGTTGTTGCTTCATCTGTTGTTGTCCCTGTCCAAGTAACGAAATTAGGATTTATTACACCCGCGCTCGTAAAAGAAATCCCCGTGAAGGAAGGCGATCAAGTAACAGCGGGACAAACACTTGTCTTGCTGAATACTCCTGAGGCAGAATACAACGTTACTGCAGCAGAAGCCGCACTTCGATCTGCGCTGGGAGAAGAAAAGGTTCAAAGTTATCGAAGGATTAAAGACAGAAGAAATGGCAAGGTTTTTTTCGATGTTGTTCCCCCTGAAATAAGAGAGGTTGCTCACGCGAAGGTTGAGCAAGCTCAGGCCTCACTGAAAATAGCACAGGCCACTTTGGCCCAATCGACATTACTCGCTCCTTACGATGCAACTGTTGCTTCCATCAAAGTAGTACCTGGTGAGTATGTACAACAAAATGAAGTTGTCGTTACACTTGCCACGCTAAACAATTTACAACTGGAAACAACCGACTTAAGTGAACGCGATATTACAAAAGTAAAAATAGGTTCGCCTGTAAATATTTCCATCGAGGCTTCCAATGAAACTATTCGAGGAAAAGTGATTGGTATCTCGCCAAGAGCAGACACGGTTGGTGGAGATGTAGTTTTCAAGGTCACAATTGCCTTCGACAAACAACCTGGGAATTTATTATGGGGTATGACAGCAGAAGTAATGATCGAAGAATAGTAAATAAAAAATAATAAACAATGGATAGGAGCGCGGATGATTTATAATCATTCGCGTCTTTCTTTTTCATCCACAAACATATTGGAGTATATACATGTCTCTTCCTACAAAAATCACAGTCATTGGGGCGGGCTCTGCATCCTTCGGTGAGAATACGCTCTCCGCGATTGTTCGCTCAAAAAAATTACGCGGTTCTACACTTGCATTGGTGGATAAAAATGCCGACAGCCTGAATATTGTTCAGCGTTTAGCAAACCGACTCAATCAGGAGTGGGATGCGCAGCTTAACATCACAGCCCACACGGATCATGGCGAGGCATTAGCTGATAGTAAATTTGTTGTCAATGCCATTGAAGTTGGCGCGCGCGAAAATTTATGGAAAAAGGATTTTGAAATCCCGATTAAATATGGCGTGCGTCAGCCTTATGCTGAGAACGGTGGACCTGGTGGATTTGCGCACGCGGCGCGTAATCTCGGTCCAATTATGAAAATCGTGCATGATATGGAAGCACTTTGCTCAGACGCATGGTTCATTAACTTCACCAATCCAATGGTCCGCATTTGTGATGCGGTCAATCGTCACAGCCGGATTAAAGCAGTTGGGTTATGTCATCAAATTTACGCGGGCTATAGCATGGTCGGCGTTGCACTCGCCAGAGATCTTGGCCTCGAAGTGCCCGAAGAACTTACGGGTATGCATGCCGCGGTGGATCAGTTTGCTGCACAATATCGCATGCGCCAGCAGATCGTTCCGCTGATTGATGTTCGCGCGGCAGGCTTGAATCACTTTACCTGGATACTTTCTATTCACGACCGACGGACCGGTGAGGATCTTTATCCGCTATTTCGAAAACGATTCTTTGAACTGGATCCAACTTTTGAGCCGCTCACCCGGGATGTTTTCTCAGCCTTTGGTTTATTTCCTGTCCCTGGAGATACACATCTCTGCGAATACCTTCCCTGGCTGAGTGACTCACAAACAAAGCCTTGGGAAAAATATAATATCCGTCTCTATGATTGGGATCTGATGGCTTCGTTCCGTGACTTTGGCCTCGATCACATCAACGAAATGGCAAGTGGAAATCAAACCATTGAGCATTTATTGGAGACCGACTCGGAAGGTGCACTGGAGATGATTGAGAACCAGATAACCGCCACAACTCACTATCATCTTGCTGCGAATCTTTCAAATGAGGGACAGATCAGTAATCTGCCACTTGGCGCAACTGTAGAAACGCCGGTCATCGTGGATGGGTCCGGGATTCACCCTGTCCACGTCGGTTCTTTGCCTGAACCCATTGCAGAACTCTGTCGAAGAGAAGTCATCACCGCCCAACTGGGCGTAGATGCGGCAGTGGAGGGCAGTCGCGAAAAGGCATTGCAACGTCTTTTGCTTGATCCTGTTATTACAGATATTGAAACTGGCAGAAAAATTTTGGATGATTACCTGTCAAGCTATAAAGAATATCTGCCACAATTTTGGGAATAACGAGATTGACCATCACCCATCAAAGTGGGTG
>DATFQC010000486.1:0-3022 GCA_035264425.1 Anaerolineales bacterium | reverse complement strand
CGGCACTAAAAAGGACGTGAAAGTCCTGCCTGTCTGTGGTGGTCTCAATTCAAATGAGACCACCTGTTGCTTTATACGGTGGTCTGCAAAAAGAAGAATTCCATGAATGCACTAAAACGCGAAGACAGGGACTTATCGCATTTTCCCAACAGGATTATTTGCCAATTTTGGTGGGAGGGAAGACCTCCGCCGAGCACAGAAGTGACAAATAGCAGGGGAACTGGTGACATCCTTTTTGGAAATCCCGCGGTCATGGATTTACAATCGGTGGAAACTGTGCATCCTTCCAGCTCCAGTCCGCCGGTTTCTCCTGGTCGCCATAGAGCTTCTGCCAGAGCAGGTCATTCCCTTGACAATAATCCGAGACCGCCATATCGAAGGGACGCCCCTTGTTCTTCTTCCTCTGCTTCGCCATCTCCACATAGAATTGGCGGATGTCGGGGTAGCGGATCGCCAGCTTCGCATACGCCGTCGCTCTCGCCATTCTCTGGCGCTGCGCTTTCTGCGCCGGGCTCCACTCTATCCCCGTCATGTCGGGGGCTGGGTACGCCGACACCTCGCCGTTGTGCGAGAGGCGATAGACGATCTTGCCCATCTTGCCCCGGATCCAGTGGAACATTGGATGGAGCAGGATCTTGGGTCCTGTTCGCCGTCTTCTTCCCATACCGTTCTCCTTGTTACTTCCTACCGCTTTATGCGGCACTCGTAAATCAATACCGGATGCTGTGCTTATCCCGGGCTTGTGCCAGGCTTATCCTGTGCTGCCGGCATAGTAACGTCTTAGGGACCTCTTAGAGTTCTCTTGATTTCCCATCTACCTTCCATGTGAATGTTGAAACGCTCTGCAGTCCGGGCATGTCCCTGGGCTGCTCTCTCCCTCTTACCTGCGCTAGTGTAGCATGAGAAGCAGAAAGGCAGACTTACAGATGGTTTGCAGGATGGATGCTGCAAAGAGGATTCTCCATGCAACATGAGAAAGGGAGCTTTGAACCTCTCGAATATATTGACTTTGGGGATTATTTCAGGCACTCTAGGTTTCAATTGTTTCGCGTAGGGTAATCATTCGAAGTAGATAATTCTCAGTACGGGGAGCAGAATATTTTTCTAGTGTCATCAGAATTGGTAACCATCCCTTCACGTCATATAACAGATCAGCTACCGTCCGCGTTTTCCAGAAAACATCTTTCAAGTAAAATAAAAGAAAATGAAGACCTATGTGATCCTTATGCGCGGCATCAATGTCGGCGGCAAAAATAAAATATCCATGGTGGAGCTGAAATCGTTTCTTGAGGAGCAGGGTTTTGAGCATGTCAGAACCTTTATTCAGAGTGGCAATGTGATATTGCAGTCAAAACTTGGCGCAAAAACGGTCCGTCAGAAAATTGAAAAAGGCTTGCCAGGAAAGTTTAAGCTGGACAGCTCGATGATCAAGGTTTTAGCTCTGACGAGCGAACAGCTCCAGAAGATCGTCGACGATAAACCCAAAGGGTTTGGGGATCAACCCAAGAAATACCACAGCGATGTAATCTTTTTAATGGGGATTGGCGCCGTTGAAGCTATGAAGGTGTTCAAGCCCAGAGAAGGGGTCGACAACGTCTGGCAAGGCGATCTGGCGATTTATTCTCAGCGCCTCAGCGCTAAGCGTACTCAAAGCCGTCTAAGCAAAATCGTCGGTACACCCGCCTATCAGTCCATGACCATCCGCAACTGGAATACGACAACAAAGTTACTCAAGATACTGGAAGAGATGGACACCCATAAAGGAGCATGATGATTGTGTGAAAATAACGCACATCAACTCAGACGGCTTCATGTAGGAGGATCGCGCCAAGGCGTTTTAATTTTCGCCAACGCGGATGCTTTTGAATTTCTTCTTTCGAGAAACGAATTCGATACCTTTGGTTGAATCGGAGATTTGTTCGAATGTATAGATCCCTGCTCGTGCAGCTATTTTTAGATACACAAAAACCCTGTAAGTATGCTGCTATTGTTACAAAATAACAGAAAAGGATTTCGGCTGCGTTAGTTCTCAAAAAGCCAAAATTTGATGCAAGCGTCCTGGAAATCAAAAAGGCGACCGTGAAGTGGCGCCTTTTTGATTTCCTAGGTTTCCTGCAGATTTTTAGGTTGTAGTCGTGACCATTTTCTTTGATTTTCCAAAATGCAGGTAGAGGGTTGGTACAACGAGCAAGTTCAGCAATGTCGATGTGATCAGGCCGCCTAAAATAACGATCGCCATTGGGTATTCGATTTCCTGTCCTGGGATGTTACCGGCAATGATGAGGGGCAGAAGTGCTAATCCAGTTGTCAACGCCGTCATCATAATTGGCGCAATGCGTTCGCGCGCGCCACGCAAGACAAGCGCTGGTCCAAAGACTTCACCTTCATTTTCTTCCAAATGCTGGAAGTGACTGATCATCATGATACCGTTGCGAGTGGCGATGCCCAGGATTGTGAGCAACCCAACCATGGAACCGAGCGAGATAATTCCACTGGTCAAATAGGCTGCCAGCCCTCCACCAACAAGCGCCCAGGGCAACGTGAAGAAAGTCAGGGTGGTCATGCGCCAGTTGCCAAAGGATTGATACAAAAGGAAGAAGATCGCGATCACTGCAATCGACCCGGCGAGCAGTAATTTGTTTTGAGCAGCTTCCCGCTCCGCGAACTCACCCAACACCTCTGCATGATATCCCAATGGGAAGTCAACACTCTGCAAAACTTTCTCAACGTCTTCTGCAACGGAGCCCAGATCACGATCCTTCACATTGGCAGAAACATCAATTTTGCGGGACTGATCCTCACGTGCGATGACGTTCGGAACCGCGGAGATGCGAACATCCGCCACGTCCGAGAGCCGGACACGTCCACCATCCGGTGTATCGATCCAAAGGTTTTTAATATCGGTTAGGCTATCGCGCGCTGCGGGTGGCGTCCAAACATTGACACCGTAAATCTTGTTACCGAAGAAAAGATCACCGATTTCTTCGCCTTGGATTAGGAAGGCCGAGGCCCGACGGACATC
>DATFQC010000485.1:0-2929 GCA_035264425.1 Anaerolineales bacterium | reverse complement strand
AATTGCTCTCGTGCAAGGAATATATTTTTTTGTTTTTTTGATATGGCCCCTTATCCATATGAATAGTTTTCTAAAAGTCACAGGGCCAAAAACAGATTTGTGGCTCGTCAAAACCGTTGGCATCCTCCTGGCAATTATTGGGGCTGTATTGATCTTTGCTTATTACAATGCAGAGATAAATTCGTCCATTGTCTTTTTAGCCATCGGAAGCGCGCTCAGCCTGGCAGTTGTAGAATTCGTTTATGTAGCGAAGCGAGTCATTTCTCCCATTTATCTGGCCGATGCTGCCATTGAACTTGCCCTTATTACGTGGTGGCTTTTAGATATCCTGGTCTTCAGGTATCCTGTCACGTAAGAAATTTGCACTAATAGTAAAATCGGGGGAAGGATATTCTTTCAATGCTCATTATTGATGCACATCTTGATCTGGCATGGAACGCGCTTCAGTGGAATCGAAACATCCAACATTCAGTGTATACCATTCGCACTGAGGAAAGTAATCTTTCCGGGGCCGGGCGCGGGCAGGGAACAGTCGCTCTGCCTGAAATGCGGAGGGGGCGCGTCGCACTTTGTTTCGCTACCTTGATCGCACGGTCTACCGGGCATGTAGTTCAAAATGTTGATTATTCCTCGCCTTATCAGGCCTACTCCGTGGCGCAGGGACAATTGGCTTATTATCATGCGCTGGCGGGAGCGGGTGAAATCCGCTTGATCACAAACCGGGAAGAATTGGATCAACATATTTCTGCCTGGGAGGAGTGGGAGGCACAAACGGATCTTGCGCAGCCGCATCCAGGTCTGGTGATCAGCATGGAGAGTGCCGACCCGATCCTTACACCGGAGCAACTACCGGCTTGGAAAGAGGCAGGAGTCCGCATCATTGGCCCGGCCCATTATGGGCCCGGTCGCTACGCGGGCGGTACCTCTACGGAACTTGGATTAGGGTTTGAAGGAAAAGAACTGCTGCGGGAGATGGAGAGGCTGGGCATTCTTTTGGATCTGACCCATCTCTCTGATGAGGCTTTCTGGGAAGCGCTGGATTGTTTTAGTGGTTTTGTTCTTGCGAGTCATAATAATTGCCGGGCGCTCGTTCCACATCAACGCCAGTTTGATAATAAGCAGATTCGCGCGATTATCTCTCGAGATGGAGTGATCGGCGCTGCTCTGGATAATTGGATGATCCGGCCTGGCTGGACGCGGGGTGCGAAAGATAACAGTCAAGTGACACTCTCGCACGTTACGGATCATATAGACTATGTCTGCCAGCTCGCTGGAAATAGTCAACACGCCGCGCTTGGCAGCGACCTCGATGGTGGTTTCGGCCGCGAGCAATCCCCCTCTGATTTGGATACAATCGAAGACTTGCAGCATATCGCAGAGATTCTTTCCAAACGCGGGTATCACGATGATGACATTGCATCAATCATGCACGGCAACTGGCTACGTTTATTACACAAAGCATGGAAATAATATGTCATTGCGAGGACAGCTTTGCCGACCCGATGACACTTCCTGGCAACGCCCGTGGTTTGCCAGGAAAATCAGGCAGGTGAGCAAGCCCCAACTATGAGGAGATTGCCACGTCATGGCGCTTTCCGCGTATTCCTCGCAATGACACAAAATAAAAGGAGATTCACTTATGCCCAAGCAACAAATCACAACCAAATCTGGCGCGTCCCCTGTGGGAGCGTATTCACAGGGATTGCGAGTCGGAGATTTTATCTTCGTCTCGGGACAAGGGCCGCTCGATCCGGCCACTGGCAAGATCGTTGGCGAAACAGTCGAAGAGCAGACGGAACGCGTTTTAGAGAATATCAAAGCCATTCTGGCGGCGGGAGGTGCAACGATGGCCGATGTCGTGAAAGTCAGTGCCCACTTGAGTGATCTGGCATTTTTTGACCAATATAACAAAGTCTATGCCACCTACTTCCCTGATCCAAAACCAACGCGTACGACGGTGGGCAGCCAGTTGTTGGGCATCCTGGTTGAGATCGACGCGATTGCTTACGTTGGAGAAAAATAATCCATGCACATCGATGAATTGGAAACTCCCGTTCCCGTTGTAGATATTGACCGCCTGGAAGCGAATATCGCGCGTTTGCAAGCTTATCTTGACGAACACCATATCGCCAATCGTCCACATATCAAGACTCATAAAATTCCGGCTATTGCAAAAATGCAAATGGACGCGGGTGCTATCGGCATTACTTGTCAAAAGGTCAGCGAGGCCGAAGTCATGGCGAACGCGGGCTTTAACGACATCTTTCTGCCCTATAACATAATCGGTGAGGCGAAGCTAAAACGACTCATGGCACTGGCGGCGCGGATCAACATCAGCGTGACCACTGATTCAGCATTTACAGCCCGCGGATTATCCAATGCCGCCATGCTCGCCGATTTAAACCTAACCGTATTAATTGAGTGTGACACAGGTGCAGGTCGTTGCGGCGTGCAATCTCCGCAACAAGCAGCTGAGCTGGCGCGCCTGATCGGAAATCTTCCTAATCTGCACTTCGGTGGCTTGATGACGTATCCATCCAACGAAAATCTGGATGACTTTGTGCGCGAGACGCGTACCTTATTGAAAGATGAGCATCTACCCATTGAGCGTGTCAGTGGCGGAGGAACTCCCACCATGTGGGAGGCTCATCTCCATCCCGAATTGACGGAACATCGAGCTGGCATTTATGTTTACGGAGATCGTCTCACCCTCCGTTCGGGTGCGGTCACGCTTGACACTTGCGCGCTAAAAATTATTACTACAGTCGTGAGCCGGCCGACCCAGGATCGAGGCATTCTGGATGCAGGCAGCAAAACTCTTTCGACCGACCTACACGGGTTGGAAGGCTATGGATATATCTGTGAGTACCCGGAGGCAAAGATTCACACGCTGACCGAAGAACACGGCCACGTTGATTTTTCGGCCTGC
>DATFQC010000484.1:0-4061 GCA_035264425.1 Anaerolineales bacterium | reverse complement strand
TGGTACTGCATGGTGTTGGCATTATAGCACAAACAGTTTATTTGGGCACAGTTTTTTTGTTTTGTGAGTAAAGCCAGCCAAGGATGACAGAGAAGATGACTCCCACCGCAATATTGATAGCTAGGAACAGCATATTGAAATTGTAGCGATAAGCAAACCCACCCTCCTCGTAGAATTGCAAGGGCCAGCCGGCACGGGCAATATCATCAGCGCACGGGTCGCGTCCGAAAACGGCGGGCAGACCACAGTCCGAGGAAAGATGCGCCATGAGGAGGTTGATGGCGAGGAAGATCAGGATGCCAATCCCAAAACCAATGATAGAGTGTTTTCTCATAGTAATTTGCCAAAAAATCTGAGAGATTGATGTAAGGCGAGTGTACGGTGTTCTGAGTATATAGTACTTCCAGACCATCTGGACATGTTGTATATTGAGTTCACGTAAAAATTCTTATTTAAACCAGCGTAGTGAACCTCAAACTGCCCGGCACGGCCGAGTTTTTTGTTGTAACATCATTGCATATTGGTCTAGGCATCTGGTTCTGGTAACTTTTGACGCCAGATGGCGTCATGGATTGGATAATCGGACTCGTTATTGATGATTTCCTTGCCTGGAAAATGGGGCGGGGTGCTAGTTAGATATTGCCCACAGACACAAATCTCATGACAGAGTGTTATTAATATAAATAAATGTGGAGAAAGTTTTGTTATGGATTCTGTTGCGGATAATCAATCTGCTGAAAAAATGCCACAACCGAAAATCCTTGTAGTGGATGATGATGTACTGAACCAGCGTATGATGAAGGTTCTAATGATGCGCGAGGGTTATCAGGTAGATCTGGCTTCGAATGGGTTGGAGGCTTTTGATGCGATTAAATTTCAACATTATGATGTCGTGTTCATGGACCTGCAGATGCCGGTCATGGATGGCATTGAGGCCAGTCGTCGTATTCGTGAGTGGGAAAACGGTGGCCGGCATACCTTTATTGTCGCGTTGACGGCCAGTTACCTGCCTGAAGAAGGACATATATTGTTCGAGGCTGGGATAGATAACTACGTTTCCAAACCATTCGAGCTGGAACATATCCAACGATTATTGAAATATAGCTTAACGCCTCGAGTTCCGATCGCCAACTCATCAGCGACCCCGGCTCGCGAACCATCGAAAGAGGTTCTTAACATTGACAAAGGAATTGAACAGGTTGGGGGAGATGTGGAAACCTATAAGGAACTGCTAGGAGACTTTATTGAAGGCCTTCCTGAAAGATTGCAGATCATTCAGCATTCCTTTGCCAGGATGGACTTAGTGGGACTTTCCAGGGCAGCACATAACCTGAATGGGATTGCAGCCAGTCTGGGGGCTTCGCAATTGTCTGATTATGCAAGAAAGCTTGATAGGCAAAGCATTGACGGTTATACTGAACCCATGGATGATTTGCTCAGGGAAATTCAGCTAATAGGTAGCAAATTACTAGAAACTTCGAACAATTTTCTTGCCGACAAAACGATCAGCGCCGGATCATTGTAGAAAATTGTGTCTGCCTGGAGGATGGCATGCGGGTATTACTAATTGACGATGAGCAATTTTATTTTAAGTTGTTAAAAAAGACGCTCCCAGAGGCGGAATATAATCTCGAATACGCAAAATCGGGCCCTGAAGGACTCGCAAAGATCCCATCCTTTGAGCCGGAGATGCTTATTGTTGACTTGAAGCTTCCAGAGATGGATGGATTTGAAATCCTTGAACGTTTACGCCGCGATCCCAAATACAGCTTTATCCCGGTGATCGTGATTACCTCCAGAGATGAATTAAGCGAGAAGCTAAGGGCTTTTGAATTGGGGGCTGATGATTATGTGGTTAAACCGTTCCAGCCGGAAGAGCTGTTGGCTCGTATAGGCATATTGGCAAGGCGGGGCCGGGCGATGCGTATTGCCCAGTTAGAAGCACCAAAGAGCGCAAAAGCAGCGACCATGATCACTGTCCACAGTTTGCGGGGTGGCTTAGGATGTTCCAGTATTGTTGTCAATCTGGGACTGGCATTTCATAAGCTCTGGGCACAGCAAACGCTTCTGATGGATGGCGTCTTGACCGCTGGACAGGTCGCCCTGATGCTGGATGCAAAACCCACCGCAACCTGGGAAAACCTGGTGGGTGTTGAAACAGAAAACATTGACGATGTGGTTGTAGGGGAAATGATGGGACCCCATAAGAGCGGGATTCGCTACATCGCTTCGCCCCGCTTTCCCATTGCCGCAGACACATTTACACACGATACCCTAAAATTATTTTTGGAAAAATTAAAAAGCCAAAATGATTTTATCGTTGTGGATACTTCTCATGATTTTTCTGATATGACGATCCACATGTTGAACATGTCCAATACCATTTTATTGGTAATGGCTCCCGAGCTGGCGGCTCTTCGGACAACCATGAGTGCCCTTGAAATCTACGACCGGCTGGGGATTCCTCTCGAAAAAGTGAAGATCGTCTTGAATAATAATTCTTCCAATCCGGCCATCAAACAGGTGCAATTGGAAAAAGTATTGAAGCGTCCAATCGATTTTGTTTTGCCTTTCGAGGCGGGTGAGGTAAATCGGGCACTCAACTTCGGTCAACCCTTTATCTTGAATAATCCTGATTTGCCGATCTGCCTCGTGCTGGAAAGGATGGCGTATGCGCTGAGCGATGATGCCCATAAGGCTCTTCCGCCCGCTGTGCCATCGGCCACGTGGAAACGAGTTGCCGGTCAGATGACTAACAAGTAAAAGTCATGCAGGCCAGAAAACGCCATTCTCCCTACCGCTTCATTCTCGCACTTGGAATAGCGCTTCCAGGCCTGATTGGAATATTGGTCGTCCAGGCCAAAGCTGTGGTAAACCAGGCAGGTCTGGTTAAATCAGCCTTGCAAACTGGCTCGCCATCTACGGCTACACCGACTCCTCCTCAGGCAACGTCCACACTTCCGTTGTTGACTTCCACCGGATCGCCGGTGCTCAGCCTTCCCACCTCCTCCAGCCTACTTACCTCGGGTCTGTACGCCTTTATCGAGGCCCCTAAGGGACTCCTGCCCAAACCTTATGTAATCTTGAGCGCATTTTCAGGCCTGCCGCGGACGGTATCCGTTACGATCCGAGGCTTCGTCAATACTGATGAATTTGTTTGTACGCAAATTCCCTGTGCCATCGATTTGCAGACAAGTTCTCGGTTTGTATTTGCTGCTTATTCGGATACAGGCGAAAGCAGTGAGACAGTCATCGCTTCTGTATCAGTGACTCAGGAAACTGGTGGATACCTGGTGACCATCGACTCGGTGAGTCAGTTCAGCCTGTTCAGTAATGCCTGTTCGGTGGTTTGGGGTAAATCCGATGAAGCGAATGTGCCCTGGGATGATTTTGTACAGTTCCCTTATCAGCTTCACACCAAGAAGACATTGCATACGCTGGTTACCCAATTGCTCCTCAATGGAATTGTGGATGCCCATGATTGTCCGGCGGGTGGTTTGAGTATAGGCCTGGATTGGCCGACGGCCTGTGGTTTGGAACGCGCGTCCAGCAAAATGATCGAATGGGAAAACCAGTTCGATGACCAGATCTGGCTTGCCAGCCGGAACCAGGGCATGCCTCCCAAAATATTGAAGACTGTGTTCGAAATCGAATCGCAGTTTTGGCCGGGGAATGCTCGTTTTTATCTTGACGAATTTGGGCTGGGTCAACTGAACCAATTGGGCGTGGATGTTTTGCTACGCCAGGATCCATCCGTATTCCAGAGTGTTTGCCCCGGCGTACTCTCCGATTGTGCGACATCCTACCTGAGCTTGAATCCACAGCAGCAGGCGATGATCCGGGGCGCATTGGTCAGTACAACGAACGCGAGCTGCGCAGATTGCCAGTATGGAATAGATCTAAATAAGGCAAAAGAAAGTGTTGCTCTCTTTGCGAGGCTGATGGTCGCAAATTGTCGGCAGGTGGATACTATTTTAAGCCTGGCAATTCCCCCCGACCCAGATGCTGATAGGGCTACGGCCACGGCCGCGGTGGCTACGATCGCGGCGGGCGGTGACACG
>DATFQC010000483.1:0-7881 GCA_035264425.1 Anaerolineales bacterium | reverse complement strand
AGGTGTTTGAGTTTTCTAGATTACTTTGCCTACATCTCTTGTGGGCGAATCACCTCGAAGACAATTCTTGGCGGACTGCATCACAGCTATTCGCGTGCGACTTATCTGAATTTGCCTATCTCTTCCACAAAACTTTAACGAGCAACGTTGGATGGCATGAAGCGATCATCAGGAATTGCAATCGAGTTGTCTTTGGCTGCTAATGACACGGCCTCCCAAGGTAAACTTTCAGAAGCATTCCTGAGGATAGTTGTCTAGCGTACGGACTGGCAAAATTCCTATCTATACTTCCCAAAAAGCTGGCGGATGAAGTAAGTAGTCAGCACAGGTATAGATCCCATACTCACGCAGGCGGGCATAATAGAGTACCACAAAGCGGTCGTGCCTGGTTGCAGCGAGGTGCTCCAGACATATGCCTCGCTACCTATAATGAGTAGAGCATTCGAAGCGCCCCATGAAGAAACTTTTGAAAAGAGGCATAACAATTCAGTGTTAATTCAAACCCGGTAAAGAGCTGTACGCATGGAACACTTTTTCCGCAATTTTCACCTGACGATCGATGTCCGAAGGGATAGGATCTCGTGCGGAAAGAACCCACGGCAGACCTACTGTGGCCTCTATTAACCCGGCACGATAGGCAGGATCTCGAAATGATTGCTTCACGATGCGCCAGGTTTCCGCGAACACCGATTCTACAGGGCGGCGAAGCCAGGCGGACCAAAGAGCATTTCGTGCCTCCAATCGCCTCCGCCTCGCCGGGTCCCGGATCGGGGAGGGGTGGTGATATGCAACGACTTCATCAATATAGGCAAGGTACCATCCATGACGCAAAAGATCCAAGGCCAGAATATGTTCCTCTCCGCCCACCCCAAGCCGTTGCTGAAAGCCACCTGCCGCCAAAAATGCCTCCCTACGAACAATGGCGCCACAGGCAGCAAAACCGACCACCGGAATACCGATATTGCATTGATGATTCTTATGAAGATCGGTCATGGCCATGACCTGACAAAGAGGCTCAAGCTTCTCGTCTGGCCCGACCAAGATTTTGGCCGCGATCAAACCCAAGGTAGAGTTAGAGTCAAATAGGTCTGCCGCACGCCCAAGTGCCCCAGGCGCCCACCACGAATCATCGTCGCTGAAAGCTACGTAGGGAGTCTGCGCTCGCACCACGCCCACGTTTCGACCTGCACACCCCAGGTTATGCTCTAGGGTGATCACCTGAACTGTCTTGCCGCTGGCGCGCGCAATCTCAGGCGTTGTATCCGAAGAGCCGTTATCGACAACGATAACGGAAGGCTTTTCAGGCAACTCTACAAGATGCTCAAGAGCAACATGGATCTGCTTTCCCCGGTTGCGTGTGATTATTACGATTGAAACACGATCATCGTGTATAGGTTTATTCATAGATGTTCCGTCTTCGCTTCTCATCCATAAGAACCGTAAAAAATCACTTCGTCCAGGCCTGATTCCGGATATGAAACACAATTTCTGCTATGTGGGTGTGAAATCAATATGGATACAATGAACTCGTAGCACCCCAGGAACGGATTGTAAATTGTACATAGCGCAAAACAATCAGGGAGAATCCTCCATCTCGGTAGGTATGCCCCCCATATAAGATTTGTTTTGAATAGTGTACATTGGCTACCACTGGCAGGAATCTCAAAAGAATACATTTTATTGCCCCCAACTCAAAAACTCGCATAATCGCTGCATGTAGGCCAAAAGGAAGAGGGTTCTTCATTCCTGTACGCTATAACTAGGAGAAACCTATGTACACTCTTGGAATCAATGCGGCCTTCCATGATCCTTCAGCATGCCTGGTCAAAGATGGTCAGGTGATCGCCGCGGCAGAAGACGAACGTTTTACCCATGTCAAGCACGGGAAACGTCCTGTCCCATTTACGACGTATTTTCTGCCTCATCATGCGATCGACTACTGCTTGAAAGAGGCGGGAATCAAGTTAAATCAAGTAGACCACGTTGCATATTCATTCAATCCCCATATTTTGCTCGGCGAGCTTGAGGAGCAGGAATTTCTACAATTGCCGCTAAATCCAAGTGCCAAGCGGTCGGCAGACGAGATTTCCTCGCCGTGGGACTCGTTGTTTCTCGCTTATATTGTCAATGCGCCTGGCCAACTGGCAGACGGCGCGCCGTTTCACATGCAGTCTCGCTTTCAGAATGTCCGAGTGAATGGCCATTTCAGCTACCAGTGGCATTTTGTAGAACACCACTTATCGCATGCGGCCAGCGCGTTCCTGCCTTCGCCGTTCGATGAAGCTGCCGTCATGACCCTGGATGGACGCGGTGAAAAAGCCACCACCAGTTACTATATGGGGAAAGGCAGTTCCTTGAAGGAACTGGGGCAGGTGGATATGCCCAACTCCCTTGGCATTTTATACGAAAGGCTGACCGACTATCTGGGATTTCTCCACTCTTCTGATGAATTTAAAGTGATGGCGCTGGCCTCTTATGGTGAGCCACGCTATCTGGATGCATTTAATGAGATCCTGCAGGTGGGTGAGAAAGGCAATTTCACGGTCAACTACCCTCTCAACTTGGAAGAGCGCTTGGGCCCGCGGCGCCAAAAGGGGGATCCGCTCGAGCAGCGGCACTTTGAGATTGCCAGTTCGCTGCAGACCGCTCTCGAGAATGCCGTTCTAAAACTGAGTGAGTGGCTGCATGAGGTGACCGGTTCCGATAACCTGTGCATGGCGGGCGGGGTGGCGCTCAATTGTGTGATGAATTCGCGGCTGCGCGATCGCGGTCCATTCAAGAATATTTGGGTGCAGCCTGCCTCGGGCGATGCAGGGACTGCCTTAGGTGCAGCCTTATGGGTAGATCTGGTGCAGAGAAATATGGTGGGTGAAAACGTCGAGCGCGAATATCAGATGGACCATGTATTCCTGGGCCCAAAATACAGCGAAGATGAGATCGAGAAGTTCTTGCGCCAAGCGATGATCCCATACCGGAGATTGAATAACCTGTATGATGAGGTCGCCGAGATGCTCGAGCAGGGAAAGGTGGTGGCCTGGTTCCAGGACCGGATGGAATTTGGTCCGCGTGCTCTTGGGTCGCGCTCTCTTCTAGCCTCGCCTATCCCGAAGGATATGAAAGACCGGCTCAATTACATCAAGAGCCGCGAGGATTTTCGCCCGGTGGCGCCTGTCGTCCTGGAAGAGGAGGCACCGAACTGGTTCAAGGATGTAGAGATTTCTCCTTACATGTTATTCGTCTATGATGTATTCGAAGACAAGGCAGATAAAATTCCCACGGCCCGGCATGTGGATGGCACCGCTCGAGTCCAGACGATCCGGCGGGATCAAAATCCCGCTTACTATGACTTGGTAAAGGCGTTTTACAAGCGGACGGGGGTTCCTATTCTAATCAACACTTCGCTCAACATCTTAGGCGAACCGATCGTATGCAGCCCGCAGGACGCGATCGAGTGCTTTTGGATCTCGCCGATCGAGGCATTGGTTATTGGTCCTTTCCTGGTCGTCAAGCCGGAGAACAGTGCGTGAGCATTCAGGTCTCTGTTGTCGTACCAACCTATAAGAGACCAGACCTGCTCCGCAAATGCCTGAACGCGCTGATTAAGCAGCAGTTCTCCCCAGACGCGTTTGAGATCATCATCGTTGATGATGCTTGCTCGGAGGAGACCCGAGAACTTGTGGAGGAGTTCTCAGGTTTGTCTTATAGTAGGAAAGCGGGAGCCATTTCCGGGTCAGGATGCGAATATTCTTCGTGTATTCAAATCAGGTATGTAGCTGCGGTGGAGACTCAGAGTCCGGCAATGGCGCGCAATATCGGCTGGCGGATGGCTCGCGGAGGGATCATCGCCTTCACCGACGATGATTGCCTGCCCGAACCGGATTGGCTGAAAGAGGGTGTGTCGGCATTCAAGGATGACCTGGCCGGAGTCAGCGGCCAAGTCGTTGTTCCTATCTCGAAAAACCCAACCGATTACGAGAGAACTGTCTCCCAACTGGCGAACTGTGAGTTTGTTACCGCAAACTGTTTCTACTGCCGCTCCGTGCTGGAAGAGGTGGGTGGTTTCGATCAGCAATTCACGATGGCATGGCGTGAAGACTCGGATCTGCAGTTCAAGCTACTTTCACGTTCCTATCGCCTTGGCTGTGCTCCTGCAGCTCGCGTGGTTCATCCGGTTCGCCCCGCGCCGTGGGGCGTGAGCATCAAAGAGCAGCGCAAGAGTATGTTCGATGCACTGCTTTTTAAAAAATATCCTGCTATCTACCGCCGATTGATTCGTTCCGGGCCGCCTCTTCACTATTATGGAATTATCCTTTCAACGGCCGTTTTCTTTGCCGCTCTTCTGGCCGGGAATAAGCCGCTTGCCCTAGCCATGGCCATCCTCTGGGCGGGGCTCATTTTGCATTTTAGCTTGCTGCGTTTGAGGGAAACAAAACGCACCCCCAGTCACATCCTGGAGATGCTGTGTACTTCCATCGTCATTCCCTATCTATCCATTTTTTGGCGGCTGTATGGGGCTTACAAGTTTCGGGTATTGTTTTTCTAAAAAACGCCCCAATAGATCGAGCACGATTGGCAGATTTCGGGCGGGTTTTCCGAATCAAGCTGTTGACGGAAATTGTTATAATCCTCGCCGTCCCAAACGGACGCCAGGGTGTGCTCAGTCACTTTGCCGAAATTGGCCCGGTCTGGGGTAGAGACCATACAGCAAGGCATCATGTAGCCTTCATAGCTGATATAGGCGCCCGTCCAGGGCCAGTCACAGCGATCTTTGCCCGGCGTGCCCGGCTCATGTTTTCGGGGAGTCGTGCGAGGCAAGCGCAGGTTTACGCCCAAGGACTGCGCCAGCTCACGAGCCTCGTTGAAGTAATGATTGATGCGCGCTTGATCCTCATGGACCAGACTTTGCTGGGCAACATACTCGCGCATGGAGCGATACTCCTCCGGCAGGGTAGGCTCTCCAAAATCATGCGATAAGTGCTGGACGAAGAACTTATCCACGGACCAGCGGTGAGCCAGTTTTACCAAGTCTGGCAGCTCATGCAGATTCTGGCGCATAATCACCATGACCAGAGAAAGATGGGGGAACTCGCTGTTCAATCGCTTGCGCGTCTCTAATAACATCTCCGCATTGTTGAGGACTCGATCATAATGAGCTCGCTTCCGGATGCGCTCATAGGTTTCGGCGGTTGACCCATCGATGGAAAAATAAAGATGATCCAGTCCGCTTTTCACGAGTTGCTCCGTCCGTTCCGGATTGAGCAGCGTCAGGTTGGTATTAATCGTGACCTGGATGCCCTTACCTGCCGCATATTGCACCATATTGAAGAAACGCGGGTGCATCATCGGCTCCCCAAGTCCTTGCAGATGTATTTTTTTTAGATCCGGGAAGCCCTCAAGCAGACTGGTAAACGTTTCCCACTTCATAAACGCCAATGCGCCATAAGGCGGTCCATCCTTCCGAAACTGGATGGGACACATCTCACAGCGCAAGTTACATTGTCCGACGGGCTCAATCTGAACGTATGAAGGTAATTTCACACCAAATCTCAGGGCTCACTATACATTGTCAAAGACAGTTTCTCAATGGGGGATTAGCCTACACAGAAAATAATCCTTTTGATTTTTCAAATTCAAGGAGGCAAGGCACATATCTTCTAAAACGTCAATGGGGGAGTGAGTAGAGAGAACCCCTCTCCTCTTTCGGTTTAACCCTGATTGACAAGAAGCAGAAGAGAACCTATAAGAAAGAAGTTCATGGCAGGGTTGATAATCAACAAACATAGCTCGCAACACGATTCAACAGAGAAAGCATAAACGTTCATTCAGACTCAGCAACTCGTAGGTGGGAGTATCTAAGACGCACCAGAGCCCCCTAACCAATTATTGTTCGTTTCCACTAGCAATAATAAATTTTATCGTCTATGTCATGATGCGTAATGGAGAAACCTATGTCTGTTCTTAAGAAGTCAGGGCAACCCGAGCCGAAGCGGATTGTAATTTTTAGGGCGCTTTATCTGGGTGATCTGCTAAATGCGGTGCCTGCTTTTCGAGCGCTACGGGCCGCCTTTCCAAATTCACATATCACATTGATCGGGCTTCCCTGGTCAGAAGAATTCGTAAAACGTTTTTATTTCTACCTGGATGACTTTATTTCATTCCCGGGGTACCCTGGTTTGCCGGAGCAAACTCCTGATCTGCCGCGTTTGCTTTCCTTTTTAGCAGAAATGCAAGCGATGAATCCTGATCTTGTGATTCAGATGCAGGGTTCAGGTGATATCGTCAATCCAATGATCGACTTGTTTGGTGGGAGGCAGACCGCTGGTTTTTATCTGCCGGGCCAGTATTGCCCGGATAAGAATTGTTTCCTTGAATACCCAGAGCACGAGCCAGAAGCGTGGCGCCATTTGCGCTTGATGGAATTTCTTGGGATTCCTTTATTGGGGGACGAACTGGAACTGCCGCTTTTTGACGAGGATTGGGCAGCATTCCAGCAAATCAAAGATAAATACAACCTAGAGAATGAGTATGTGTGCATTCACCCGGGTGCCAACGCGAAAGAGCGCCGCTGGCCAACGGCTAATTTCGCGATCGTCGCCGATCGGTTGTCCGCTCAGGGGTATCAGGTGGTTCTGACAGGGACAGAAAAGGAAACCCCCATAACAATGTCGGTATCACTACACATGAATGCCCCAGCCATCGATCTGGCAGGAAAGACCACGTTAGGAACGCTTGGCGCGCTGATCTCCAAGGCTCGGCTTGTGGTCAGCAATGACACGGGGATTTCGCATGTTGCTGCAGCAGTCAAAACCCCAAGTGTCATTCTATTTCCGGGGCCGCCATCCATTCGTTGGGCGCCGCAAAATACCCAGTTGCACAGGCGGGTCTGGGACGCCATGGGCAAACCGCCGAGCGAAATCCTGCCTCATGTAGAAGAACATCTGGCTGCTGTACAGGCTCAGGCCTCGTGAACAGGGCATGGGACCTACAAGCTGAATTTTAACTCGAGGAGGATCAACTTGATTTTTCAGAAGGATCAGAGACGACTTCGCATCTTTACCTGGCATATCCATGGCAGCTATCTTTTTAACCTCGTACAGGCGCCTCATGATTTTTACGTCCCGTTTAAGGCGGATCGTTCCGAGGAGGGCTACCACGGGATCACAGAAAGCTATCTGTGGCCCGAAAACTTGCGTGAGATTCCGGCGGTGGAGGTTCGCGACCTGGAGTTTGACTGCCTCCTCTTCCAAACCCGTAAAAATTTTTTCGAGGATCAGTATGAGATCTTATCGCCGCAGCAACGACAATTGCCTCGTATTTATCTGGAGCATGATACTCCACGCGAGCATGCAACCAATAGCCGCCATCACGTAGATGATCCAGAAATTCTGCTGGTTCATGTCACCCACTATAACAACTTAATGTGGGATAACGGAAAGACTCCAACAAAGGTGATCGATCACGGTGTAATCCTCCCCGAGAGTGTCCAATATACGGGCGAGATCGAACGCGGGCTGGTGATCATCAACAATCTCCACAGCCGCGGCCGGCTCTTAGGGTTGGATATTTTTGAAGATGTCCGCAAGAAGATTCCATTGGATCTCGTGGGAATTAACGCGGGTGAGCTGGGTGGTATTGACTCGTTATCTCATCGAGAATTATTGGAAATGGAACGCCATTACCGATTTGTGTTCAATCCGATCCGCTACACCAGTCTGGGATTGGCTCTGATCGAAGCGATGATGGTGGGCATGCCGATCGTCGGGCTGGCCACAACCGAGATGGTCACCGCGATCCAGAACGGTGTCTCCGGCTATATCGATACCGATGTCAGCAAGTTAATAGAGCACATGCGCAGTTTGCTTTCTGATCCTGTGGAAGCAC
>DATFQC010000482.1:0-5497 GCA_035264425.1 Anaerolineales bacterium | reverse complement strand
GCGCGTGAGCCTAAAAAACAAAACGCCCTAAACAAAGTAGGGCGTTTCTTTGGCGGAGAGGGCGGGATTTGAACCCGCGAACCTTTGTGGGTTACACGCTTTCCAAGCGTGCGCGCTAAGCCAGACTACGCGACCTCTCCGTTTATCAAGCGGCAAAATTATACCAGAAATTAAAACATGGCTCGCACAAACAAGCCATGTTTTACTATCAACAATTGGTTCGTTTAGTTATTTAGCGCGCCCTGGTTGACCCAGTCTGTAAAAAGCTGGACTTGGGGTGGCATGAGCTTGGGTCCTCGCTTGGGCATCTTCTGGGTTACAACAAGTTCAACGAATTTGCTGTGGGCGGCATCTCCTGGAGTCACGACTGGACCATTCTCGGAGCCAGCCATCAGGCTATCGAATGTCTTCATATCCAACTCTTTTTCTGTTCGCTGTCCGCCATGGCAATTAATACAACGACTTTCAATAATGGGCAGGATATCGTTTGCAAAACTAACGGTCGCGCCCTGCGCGGCAGGTTCCGTGGCAACAGCGGGTTCGGTCGCTACCGCTGTATCTGTCGGCGCGGCGGTAGCGGTGGAAAGTGGAAGGTTGGTGGGCGCTTGTGTATCAACTGCCTCGGTTGGCGCGGAAGCGGGCGTATTTGTGGACTGACTTCCACAGGCAGTTAACAGTCCGACAATCAAAACAAATATTGCGATTTTCACGTACATTGACTTCATTATTTGTGAACTCCTAGAAACCGTATAGAATGACACCGCCCAGAAAGGCGAGGACCAGGGCAATGCCAAAGCAGACGCCATATGACGCCATATATAAAATTGGATTGGCCTTCTGAAAAAGATCCGGGTTGCGATAACGGACGATACTGATCCCTGCGGTCAATATAAGTAAAAGGGTCGCAAGGATAATTTTTGTGGTGGCATTGGGCGCTTCGCCAACATAATTTTTCAAGTTGTCGAGGTAGCCGGTGATACCGGCTGCGACCGTGCCGAAGGAGGCCAGCACAATGTTGGCAAATGCGGTTTGTTCGAGCGAAGGGTTTTTTCTCCAGTACGCGAGCAGGATGAAAAGAAACGCTGCGCCAGTTAGGGCAATCGGGAAGTGCACAAACATTGGATGCGTAGGATGCAATTCCGTCAGGGCATGGATAATGCGGTTGATAAGTTCCATTTTCTCCTCGGTACTTTCAATCCTGTCCAACTTCCATAAGACCCTGGTTGTCCAGGGTCTTACATCGAAACTATACGTAAATTTTTGATGACCAGATGTATGGAGGCTGCTTGTTATCCCTTGAATCTATATAAGAAAGTATTAATATTCACGGCCCTATTCTTCTTCTTTAATTTCAACCTCTGTTTCTGCCGGTTTGGATGGCGTTTCAGTAACAGGAACTGTTCTTGTGAAATGCCAACCGCTGCGTGTGAACAACCAGTAGATAAACCAGAGGATGAGCGCAAAGATTACAATGCGACCCAGGAACATGAGTGGAGAGAAGAAACCGAATCCCATCCCCATCATTGGAAAGCCGCGCATGCCAAAACCGTGTCGGGGACCGCGGCCAAAATCATCACCGAAGTTGTGCATGGGCATTCCACGGCCATCGAAATTGTCGAACGGGCGAAGCTGTGGATTTGGAATACCGTTTGGGGTTCCAGCGTTCGCTGTCACCTGCGCGCCCCGCATCAAGCCGAAACGGTAACCCGCGTAACCAGCTGCTGCAAATAATCCAAGTACGAGAACAACGGTGAAAAGAGTGAGGAGTACTTTTTTCATTTTTTTTCCTTTCTTTGATTACAACAACTTTAGCATAGTTATGTAAAGACGCAGTATAGAAATTGTGTGGAAATTATCAAGATTCAATTAAAAGCGATTAATTATTCCTTCGCAAAGCCTTCACAATTCTCTCGTAATTTCCTCACCTATGGAATCGTTCTATTCGATAGAATTCAAAAATAACGAATAGGAGAAAACATGACAGAGACCCAAACCACAACGAAAAATCGAACAAAAACGAAACTGGTGCTTGACATTATTATTTTCATTGCTTTTCTGATCGCGATGGAACCACGTTCGAGCGGGATCACAATCCATGAGTGGCTGGCGACTTCGTTGATCGCTGTCCTTATCGTCCATTTGCTGCTAAGCTGGGATTGGATTACCCAGATCACACGTCGTTTCATCGGCAAAATAAATAGCCAGTCTCGACTGAACTATATTCTCAACTGGTCGCTGTTCATCGATGGTACGGTCATTATGCTTTCAGGTTTTATGATCTCAGAATCCTTAATGCCCTATTTGGGGATTCAGCTGCCTCGTAATTTTGCATGGCGCGGCCTGCACGAGTTTTCAACCAATCTGTTTCTCTTACTGTTGGGTCTTCATACTGCTCTGCATTGGAGTTGGGTGGTTGATACATTCAAGCGCTATGTGTTTCAACCGGTCTTCCGTATTTTCTCCTCAAAGCCCAGCAAGGATATGACCACATGAAAACGCTTGGACGAATCCTGATCATTCTCGCGGCGTTCGCCCTCGTAATGGGGATGACCTACGCTGCCGTCAATGCGGTTAGCTCTTCGACGACCCTCCGTTCTTTTGATAGAGCGGGCGAGGGCTCTCCTCGGCAGGAAGGTGCGCAGCCTCAAATCCCCAATGGTCAGAGGCCAGAATTTCCCGGTGGCGAAGGTCGTGAAGGACGCGCGGGTGGCATTGTTCGCTTGATTCTTGGAACTGTGAAAAATGTCGGCCTTATCGCCATTGTAGTGGTGCTAGTCGTTTGGATAAAGAATTATATGGAAAAACAAAAGAGGGGCTCTCAAGGTGCGACTGAATCATAAACGTGGAAGTGTGTGAACAATACTTCCACGTTTATTGTCTCGACAGTAAGCAATTAACTGGATTTTTTTGGCAACCTGACAATAACCTTCAACCCTTTACCCTCGTCACTCTCTGCCGAAAGCTGTCCACCATGTGCCTGAACGATGGACCGGGCGATTGCCAATCCCAATCCTGAACCGCCGTCCTGGCGTTGACGGGATGAGTCTGTACGATAAAAGCGGTCAAAGATCCGATTAATATCTTCGGCTTTTAGACCCGGGCCGCTATCCTGGATCGCAAGCTCGACCTGATCATCCAGGTCTTTCGCAGAGAGAACAATCTTTCCACCTTCCGGCGTGTGCCGCAGGGCGTTGTCTAAAATGTTCGTAAGGACCTGCGTCATTCGACCGGGGTCAACTTCAATGTCCGAAAGAGGCGAAGCAATCTCCAGATTCAGGGTAATGTTTTTCCGCTGCGTCTGATATTGATAAATGGCCGCAACTTCCTGAAGGAGTCGATCCGGCTCGACCATTTGTGGATTGATCGATAATTCGCCTGCATCTGCAAGAGATAAGATGCGCAGGTCGTTCACAAGATGTTCGAGGCGCCCAGCTTCTTCACGGATAATCTCAAAGTTTTCGCGGGAAGGCGGCAGAACGCCATCATGGACAGCCTCCGCGTGGCCAAGGATTAAGCTCAAGGGTGTGCGAAGCTCATGTGCAATATCCGCAGTCATTTGTTTGCGGGTGTTGACCGAGCGCGAAAGTTCACTGCTCATTCTGTTAAATGCTTGAGCAAGTTCACCGAGTTCATCATTGGAACGGACCGGCACTTGTTGCGAAAGATCTCCCTCTGAAACGGCATGGGTGGCTCGTGTGAGCTCGCGAATAGGTCGGGTGAGCGTACGGGAAAGAAAGATGCCCACTAGCAAAGCAATCACTGCCCCAATCAGCGCGCCGTACAACAAAATGCGATTTATCCGTTCAATGAACTCCACTTCCCGTGGTCTTCCCTGGAACGGCATAGCGACGGGCACGAGAACTCCTATCACTTTATCGTTATTGGTAATTGAAATACCTTTTGCAAGATCCTCTGCTGAAACTTGCTGGCCATGTCTGTATCCACCATTGGGCACGATCACAATTCCTGTTTCGGTTGTCAGCGTAAATGGGTAAGATCTTCCCTTGGGGCCAGGGCCCATACCTGGTTCATCTCCATCGGGATGAAGAACGCGTTCTACTCCCTCCCATGATCCATATTGCTGATAATAGTCAGAAAGTTGCGTAACGGTATCGTTTTGAGTTTCATCCGTTAAGAACCGGATGAACTCTGCCCTTGTATTCCACGTGGCAGTCACGAAAATAACAGCCACACTGATAATTCCAATGCTCAGAAATGCAAGGATTAATTTCGAAGAGATGGAACGCATGCCAATTATTCTCTTTTGAAGCGATAGCCGACACCGTATACGGTTTCAACGTATTGAGGCACGCGCGGATCTGATTCGATTTTGCCACGCAGGTTTTTGATGTGCGTATCGATTGTTCGTTCATAGCCTTCATAACGCACACCCTGGATGATATCCAACAGGTCGAGCCGTGAATACACCCGTCCGGGGGAAGTCATCAGCGCGGTCAATATGTCAAATTCCGAGGGAGTGAGGTCCACAAATTGTTCTCCAACTTTTACCGTCCGTCCATCCCGGTCCAACCTAATATCCGCAGCTTTCAAAATTTTTGCGGAAGGCTGCAATTCGCCAGCGCGCCGTAAGACAGAACGGACGCGTGCCACCAGTTCACGCGGCCGGAATGGTTTGGTGATGTAATCATCAGCGCCTACCTCCAACCCAATCACTTTTTCTTCATCGTCCACACGGGCAGTAAGCAGGATGATGGGTGTGTTGTTATCAGCGCGATGCTTGCGCATGAACTCGTAGCCGTCCATTTCGGGCATCATCACGTCCAGGACGATCAGGTCGGGTTTTTCACGATGTGCAACGGTAAGCGCTTCCCTGCCGTTATAGGCGCTCACAACGCGATACCCTTCTTGCGCCAAATAACTTTCGACTAGCGCGACCAGCCTTTTTTCATCGTCCACGACCATGATAGTTTTCGACATATGCAACGTACCTTTCTCAGAATCAGTATACCAATTTCTTTGGATCATAGGCCGGCCCTCTTCTTAAGGAATTCTATTTCCCTCGCTATCCACAGGTTTTGAAAGCGAAGGTTGCATCCGAGTTTGCGATCAATGTTCTATTCCCACGCTGCGCAACCACTGTTTCGGTGGTGGACGCTCGAGCAGAAGTTTGGTAGTGCATAAACTTTGGAATAAAACGCATATCTTGCTGCGAATAGCCTAGGAATCGCAACGATCCAGATGGTTTTCTGACCTATACTTGAAAAGAAAGATCTTTGTTTCGGTGTCAACATAGAAACCCTTTCCAGTATAGTAAACGAATGTAAAGAGAAAGTCGGGGAATTGTGAAGATATTATGTGAGTTATATTGATGAAAGATAAAACGACGAAATCTATTGTTCCACAGAGCTACAGCTAAAATTTCATAGGAGGCAAGTGCATATTTTTATTTGACAACTGTGAATTATCTCTGTATAATTGTGCATTATCACACAAGCAAGGTCAAAAATATCTGATTTGCGTATGCAGACCAGATATT
>DATFQC010000481.1:0-3435 GCA_035264425.1 Anaerolineales bacterium | reverse complement strand
CCGTGCCTTTTTTGGGAAGATACACTTGCGGGATTTGAATGCCAAGGTCACTGATAATTTTCATGGATATATCCTTTATTAAAAAATAATGTCATTGTAAGGAGAGTTGACACACAATCGTGTCGAAATCCGGACGACCCTGGCGGCATACGCTAGCGCTGTGGCAATCTCTCATTTGACTAGAGATTGCTTCGTCGTTTCACTCCTCGCAATGACATTAACTAGGCAGGCTGCATGTTCTTGGCAAATGCGATCAATTTCTCAGCGACCTCTGCACCAACGCGTGCCTGAGCTTCTTTTGTTCCAGCGCCAATATGAGGCGAACCGATCACGTTCTCAAGTTTGAGGAGCTTCCAGTCCGTGGGAGGTTCCTCAGCGAAAACGTCCAACGCCGCGCCCGCAACCTTGCCGCTGGTCAAGGCTTCGTAAAGCGCCTCTTCATTGAGGATACCGCCGCGCGCGCAATTGATGATCCGTACGCCGTCCTTCATCTTGGCGAACTGTTCTGCAGCAATCATGTTGGCGGACTCTTTGGTCTTGGGCAGGTGCAGGCTGATGTAATCCGACTGGGCAAGCAGATCATCAAGAGTGACCATATTGACGCCATTCTGGGAAATTACATAAGGATCATAAGCCACGACCTTCATGCCAAGCGCAAGGGCAAGCTTAGCAGTCTGATGTCCAATGTTGCCATAGCCGATCAAGCCGAGCGTCTTGCCGCCTAGTTCAACACCCGTAAAAGCCTTCTTCTCCCATTTTTCTTCCTTCATGGTGGCAGTCGCTTTGTAGAGGGAGCGCGCCAACATGAACATGTAGCCGATGGCAAGTTCTGCCACAGAAGCAGAATTGGCGAGCGGGGTGTTCATCACGACAATGCCTTTGGATCTGGCATATTCGTGGTCAATAGTGTCGAGACCCGCGCCGCCGCGCACGATTACTTTGAGGTTGGGACAAACATCGATCAACGCCTGGCGCACTTTGGTCCGTGAGCGCACGACCATACCATCATAGGCAGGAAGAACATTTGGGAGCTCTTCGGGTGTGATATCGTCGCGTACATCCACGATTAATCCCGCGGCGCGCATTTGTTCGATATATTCTTTTTCGGTCTTGTCACAAATTAGAATTTTCATTGATATTCTCCTTGACGATCGGAAATTAATAACAGAGACCTATCCGACGAATCGGCCAGCCTCTGTTTGAAAAGTGAAGACAATCACAAAAATATTTTACTTAGGGCAAAACTCTTTGTCAACGACATAAATCAGGCAAGAAAAGTGCTAATTGTTCTTGGTGAATTGTCTGACAAACATTATAATGAAATGAAAACTGAAAGTATTCGCCCAAAAGGGTGATCTTGCGCATTTCTGCGTATTTACAAAACCACATGAATAGGAGCTATTTCCATGACCAAACGTGTCTTCAACTTTAACCCAGGTCCTGCGGTCCTTCCGCCCGAAGTGTTGGAAACAGCACAGTCGGAGTTGTTGGATTTCAAAGGCACCGGCATGTCTGTGATGGAGATCAGCCATCGTTCCAAGGAATTTGAGGCCGTCATCCAGACCGCGGAAGCGGACTTGCGGGAACTACTTGGGATTCCCGCCAACTACAAGATCATATTCCTGCAGGGAGGCGCCACCCTGCAATTTGCCATGTTACCAATGAACTTGCGCGCCGCGGGTGCTTCTGCCGATTATATTGTGACCGGCACTTGGAGCAAAACTGCCATCAAAGAAGCTCAAAAACTTGGTGCGGCGCGGGCGGCTGCCAACACCGAGAAAGAAGGATTCAAGTGCCTTCCAGAAAATCTCGATCTCGACTCCAATGCAGCCTACCTACACTTCACATCGAACGAAACTATCCACGGCGTGGAATTCACCACTGAGCCAACTCCACCCGCGGGAGTTCCGTTGATCTGTGATACATCCTCAGATTTCATCAGCCGCCCCGTTGATGTCTCCAGGTATGCAATGCTTTACGCGGGTGCACAAAAGAATGCCGGGCCTGCTGGGGTGACGGTTGTGATCATGCGCGATGACATGCTCGAGCGTACGCCTGCCAACCTGCCAGTCATGCTGGATTACAAAGCTCTGGCAGCCAGTGGATCCCTGCACAACACTCCGCCTGCTTTTGCTATTTACATGGTGGGGCTCGTCTTCCAATGGGCGAAAAAGCTCGGCGGTCTGCCTGAAATTCAGAAGATCAACCGCAGGAAAGCCGATGCCATTTATACAGCGATTGACGAAAGCGGTGGTTTCTATCGCGGTCATGCAGCTCCCGAAGCCCGCTCAGTCATGAACATCCCCTTCCGCCTCCCTACTGAAGAGCTGGAAGACACCTTCGCCAAGGAAGCCAAGAAGAATGACCTGATCGGTCTTAAGGGACATCGTTCGGTTGGTGGGATGCGCGCTTCCATTTACAACGCCATGTCGGTGGAAGGCGCGGAAGCACTGGTCCATTTCATGAAGGAATTCCAGAAGAAGAACGGTTAACCTGCTAATAGATTTGTAACGTAATCACCCGCTTTCATGAGAAGGCGGGTTTTTCTTTTGGTTATAATAACCAGATGGACTTCTTTTTCCCCGAAGATCAGCTTCAAAGGATGACCCCGGAAGAGACCCGCATTACATCCCTCACGGCCCAGCCTTATCCGGATGGTTATCGCCTCCATGTGAACATCGAGATGACGCCATTCCAAAAGCGCCCTCATCTTGAAGTTATACTTAATGATGCCGATGGTGACGAGGTCGCCTCAACAACCATTGTGGAACCTATGGGTTGGAAGATTGAATTCACAATGCATATTCGTGGTGAGCTGAAAAATCCTTACCTCGTAGAAGCCAGACTTTTTTACCCGGAAGGACCAACCTCTGAACCACAGACATTTACGTTCAACGTGGAGCCTCCTCCAACTAGCCCGGAATCATTCGATCAGAACGAAAACAAGTCTGATTCCGATTAAACAACATTCTCTATGCTGAAAACATTTTCCCGCGTCTTTGCGCTGACGGCAATTCTTTGCCTGGTGCTGCTCGCATTCCCTGGGTGTTCCCCAAAAGCCACGCCTACTTCTGAGACGAGGATTTCACTTGAGCAGCCAACAGCCACAGAGAAGTTTATTCCGGTAGTTTCAAAAAATGCCGAAGAAGCTGTTATCGTCGCTTTTGAAGAAGATGGATATGCTCATCTCTTTGCTTATATTCCAGAGAAAATGCCTCTCACGCGAATTACATCTGGAGACTGGGATGATATTACGCCATCCGCAAGCCCGGATGGTAAAAAGATCGCCTTTGCATCCAATCGCAACGGGTTCTGGGATTTGTATTTTTTAGATTTGGGTACTGGCGAGGTCACTCAGCTTACCAACACGCCTCAATACGAAGGCGCGCCCACGTGGTCACCCGATGGCTCATTCATGGCGTTCGAATCATATGA
>DATFQC010000480.1:0-4290 GCA_035264425.1 Anaerolineales bacterium | reverse complement strand
CTTGCGCAGCTGGCTGGAGGAAAACCGCGAAAGCCTGCGCCTGCACCGGCAATTGACGGAAGCCGCACAGGAATGGTCTGGCCTGGAACATACACCCGACGTGCTCTTTCGCGGCGCACGATTGGCGCAGGCTCGCGAATGGACAATTGTCCATAAAGATGAAATGAATATGTTGGAACGCGAATTCCTAACCACCTCCATGGAGGTGAACGAACGTGAAGCCGCGGAGCGGGAGGCACAATATCAGCGTGAATTGGAACATGCAAAGAAATTAGCTGAAGTTGAAGGTCAGCGCGCCGAAGAAAATAAAATCACCGCCAGACAATTGCGTAAGAGAGCCATTTATCTGGCTGGGGCATTTAGCGTTGCAATGATCCTGGCACTTGTTGCTATATTTTTAGGTTCTCAAGCACAAAAGGCGCGTCTACTCGCAACCTCGCGTGAGCTAGCCGCAGCTTCCATTAGCAATTTGGATATAGACCCGGAACGCAGTATTTTACTGGCACTCAAAGCGGTAAACACCCACTATACCGTCGAAGCAGAGGATGCTTTACATCAAGCACTTCAAGCCTCACGAGTACAACTTGTTTTGCAGGCGCATGAACCCGGTGCTCCGGCCAATGCAGCTTTTCGCCCGGATGGTAAACAGATTGCCACCGCCAGTGCGGATGAAGTTGCAAAAGTCTTTGATGCCATTACTGGCAAATTATTATTTTCTGTGAAAGGTCACTTCGCTACTTACAGCCCGGATGGGAAACGCATTGCAACGGTGATCGCAGATGGAACTGTCAAAATGTGGGACGCCGGTACGGGCAGGGAAATCCCACTGCCCAGCCAAATCGACGCAGGGATAGGCATTGATTTCAGTCCAGATGGATCTCGTCTGGCAAGCGTTGTCTCAGGAAATTTGCCCAAAATATGGGATGTGAAAACAGGAAAGGAATTGCTAAGCTTCACAGGCCATACAGACTTTGTCGGGTTTGCAACTTTCGACGCAAGTGGATCTCATCTGCTGACCGCCAGTGATGATGGCACCGCTCGTATCTGGGACACCCATACGGGCCAGGAAATTCGTAAACTGGCAGACCACCCGGGCTGGGTTTGGAACGCATCCTTTAGTCCGGATGGCAGACGTATTGCGACCGTCAGCGGAAATACTGCCTATATTTGGGATGCAGAGTCGGGCAGAAAATTATTCACCCTGCCTGGTCATAAAGGTGAAATATATAGTGTTGCGTTTAGCCCGGACAGCACGCGTCTTGCCACAGCGGGGGCCGATCGAAAAGTAATAATATGGGATTCCACAACTGGCAAGGAATTGTTTGCACTCTCCGGGCACACGGGCGCGATTTATGGTCTTGCCATCAGCCCGGATGGCTCGCGTCTTGTTTCTGGCAGCGACGATGGTACTGTTCGAATATGGGATCTGACTCCAAGTCATGAACTGATGACCCTATCCACTCCCGCTGGTTCCAGTGGACAGATCGCTTTCAATCCAGATGGGACTGGTTTGGCAGCTGCAGATGAAAAAAAGGCAATCAACATCTGGGATGCCCACTCCGGAAAGAAATTACTGACCCTGTCCACCATAGAGAGCCAGACAAAAGACCTTGCATTTAGTCCAGACGGAGAGCATGTTATCTCTGCTGGAAATGATGGCCTTGTAAGGATTTGGGATGTAGCAACGGGAAATTCGAGGAGGCTTCTCTCTTCAAGTTCTCTGAATGGGATGGCGATTACCCAGGATGGTACACGTCTTGCCGCGGCCAGTGATGATTACAAAGTAAAGATATGGGACATCTCCTCTGCATTTTCTGACAAAATCAATGAGAAACCAGTCCTAACCCTGAATCTCCCAGGCAATGCATTTTCAATAACCTTTACTCAGGACGGATCACAACTTGCCACAGGTGTTCAGGATGGAACCACAATATTATGGAACGCCATCACCGGCAAGGAATTTCGGATTTTGCGCGGCCATAGTGACTCCGTCATGTCAGTCGCTTTTGATCCTGGAGGAAAACGCGTCGCAACGGGGAGTCTGGACTCTACTGCAAAGGTCTGGGATCTCACCTCAGGGAAGGAGTTATTTACTCTGCGAGGCCATACCAGTGCCGTCACGTCAATTGCTTATAGCCCGGATGGCAGTCGCATCGCTACAGCAAGCCAGGATGGTACGGCGAAACTGTGGAATGCAGCGAGCGGAGAGGAGTTACTGACCGTCTCCGGGGACGGCTCGGAACTCAACGACATCGCGTTCAGCCCCGATGGCAGCCGCCTGGCCACTGGTGGAAGTAATGGAGTCCACATTTATCTCCTGAATATCAAGGATTTGATCGCCCTGGCTCAAACCCGCCTGACCCGTTCGCTTACTAGTGAAGAATGCCAGAGATATCTGCACTCCAACGCTGCAAACTGTGTCTCTGAAAGGCCAATTCCAACAACAACTGCACTGCCTCCCACCGAGAAACATAGGATATGCCAGGTGACGAACACTGCTGGACTATATGATAAATCTTTCAATCAACTCATCTTCAAAGGCACACAGGCCGCGCTCACAAAGTTTCAATGGGATACCAAAGTTTTCCAATCCGCCTCCCTGCCAGACTTTGAAAAAAACATTAAGGAATTCCTGCGAGGAGATTGTGACCTGATTGTTGGACTGCCTCCCATGTCAGATGCGATCCGGCTTGCGGCAGAGGCAAATCCAAATCAAAAATTTCAACTCATGGAATTTGCTTATGACCCAGCGGTGAACAACGTCTGGACGGAAATATCCGCCACAGATCAAGCTGCTTTTCTGGCAGGCTATGTCGCAGCCTCCGTTACCAAATCAGGAAAAGTCGGCGTCTTTGGCGGTGTGGACATCCCCTCTGTCACTGATTTTATGGATGGCTTTGCCCTGGGTGTTACGTATTACAACGAAAAAAATATCACCGGTGTTGAAGTTCTTGGCTGGGATGTAGAGAAACACGAGGGACTTTTTGTAGGTGAATTCTGTTGCGCGGCGGAAGGACGACAACTCACCCAGCAATTACTGGATGGAGGCGCAGATATCATCCTTCCGGTGGCCGGAGAAAATGTAGGACCGGGCGCGGCCAACGCGGTACAAACCCACGGAAATGCCTACATCATCGGCGTGGACACGGACTGGACCGTAACCAATCCCGAATATACAAATATCGTCATCACAAGCGTCGTAAAGAATTATGATGTGAGTGTGATGCAGGCCGTCAAAGCCATCGAAGAGAACACGTTCAGTGGTGGTACACATATTGGCACATGGGAAACGGGTGAAGTTGGGATCGCACCATTTCACGGATTGGATGCGCTCATTTCGGCTAAGGTCAAAGAAGATTTGGAGCAAATCAAAGCCGATATTATCTCTGGAAAAATTAAGACCAAGCCCTAACAAAAAGCCTCGTGGATTTTGATCCACGAGGCTTTTCCGTTTACTGCTTACGAGTCACTGACTAAGTTCCCTCTTCCCAGGAGCTCAGGTATTTCAGCTGCTGGTCGGTGAGAACATCGATCTTCACACCCATGGCTTCGAGTTTAAGGCGGGCGATCTCCTTGTCAATTTCGGTGGGGACCGAATAAACTTTCTTCTCCAATTTATCCGCATTCTTTGCCATGTATTCAGCAGATAAGGCCTGATTGGCAAAGGACATATCCATCACGGATGCAGGATGCCCTTCGGCGGAGGCCAGGTTAATTAGTCGTCCTTCACCAAGGATATTGATCTTGCGTCCGTCGTTTGTCGTATATTGTTCCACGAACGGGCGGACGAGGTTGGGCTTGCCTGTACTCATCTTTTCCAACGCGGGGATGTTGATCTCCACGTTGAAGTGACCGGAGTTGGCAACGATCGCTCCATCCCGCATAACTTCAAAGTGATGACGATCAACCACGTTGATATCACCGGTCAGCGTGCAGAAGAAATCACCAATCTTCGCTGCCTCGCTCATCGACATGACCTGGAAACCATCCATGACCGCTTCGAGGGCCTTCATCGGATCCACTTCTGTGACGATGACCTGGGCGCCCATGCCGCGTGCCCGCGAGGCAAGACCGCGGCCACACCAGCCATAGCCGGCCACCACGAAATTTTTACCAGCCAGCAGAACATTAGTCGCACGGATGATCCCATCAATAGTGGATTGACCCGTCCCATAGCGATTGTCGAACAGATGCTTGGTCAGCGCATCATTGACTGCTATCACGGGGAATTTCAATACGTTGTCGGCTTCCATTGCCTTCAAACGGATCACGCCGGTAGTAGTTTCTTCT
>DATFQC010000479.1:0-3737 GCA_035264425.1 Anaerolineales bacterium | reverse complement strand
TTCTATGCCTTGTTTGAACAGATTAATCGCGAGTTATTCGAGAGGGCGATGGCCAACCCGGGCGCATCCGCACCGGAAACCACGCTCATCGTCTGTCATTTGAAGGAAATCCATTCGGAAAAATATTTATATTGGTCCAGCTTCGGGGATTCTTTCCTGTTTGTCTTCCGAAGAAATGAATTAATTCAACTAAATTCTCTCCATGCTTACTGGTTAGGCATGCTTTCCAGGTTAGCGGAAAATGGACAGACCCGACAACTTATTTTGAAAAGTTTATTTGGTGAGTCCGGTTATGTGGATGTTGCCGATGGACTCGAAACAGGGATAGAGAAATTACAGCCCGGCGACATGATCTTTCTATGCACAGATGGATTGATTGGCTCCGATGAGATGGTGCCTGATCATGTGGGCCGAAACATTCAAGCGGTTCTAAATTCTGAGGCTCCCATGCAGAATAAGATAAATGAACTCATTAAGTCTGCACTTGATAGAGGCGAAAAGGATAATGTAGCCGGCATCCTTGTTCAAGTTAACTGATACAAAAATTCTGCTATCCCTCACGCTTTACTGTTGTACTATCAACCTGTTATTCTCCCCTTCAAATCTTTCTCTCGAAACGGCCCGGCCTCTTTCATCAACGCACGTGCTTCCTCTACCTTTTCCCAAACATTCCACAACACCACCCCGCGCACCCGGCCATCCTCCATATAATAGATCACGCCTTTCTTGAACGGTTCCTCCTGCCAGTCTGAGATGGTTTCCATCTTGCTGCTCATTTCACCAACAGCTTCATAACCCAACTCAAACAAATCGGAATAGAACATTGGGATGTGAGTATAGATTTCGCTCGCGCCCGCCATATTCCGCCCGGCAACCTTTCCCATTTGAACTGCATTATTTTCATGCTGGACGCGGGTCCGCTTTTCGAGGGCAAAATGGAAAAAATTTGCCGCATCACCTGCTGCATAAATATCCGGGGTCGAAGTTTCCAATCGTTCATTTACAAGGATGCCATCCTCAACATTCAAGCCGGCTGCTTTCGCCAGCTCTAAATTGGCATGGATTCCAATCCCAGCCACGACTCCGTCTGCTTCGAAGGCGCGTCCACTTCCAGTCCGGACCATGATTCGCTCTCCTTCCTTTTGAACGCTGGCAACCGATTCGCCTGTCACTACCTCCACACCTTTTTGTTGATAAAAATCGTTCAGAAAGAATGCAAGGTCCTTGGGGAAGATGTGCTCACAAATTGCCTGACCACGAATAATCAAGGTCGCTTTTTTATTGACAAGCCTCAGCGCGGCAGCCATCTCCGAACCGATGAAACTTCCGCCGATCACAACGAAATCGTCTCCTTTCTCGGTCAGCGCACGCAATTGTTTATAGTGTCGAAAGTTACGATAATAAATGACATTGCCGTTGCCGGACGGCAGATGATTGGGTGTTCCACCCGTGGCAAGCAACAGTTTGTCATACGTGTATTCATCCCTCTCATTGTCAAGGACAGATTTTTTTGAGGGATTGAGTTCAACTACCTTGCGGCCGAGATGAAGTTCGGCACGCTCCTCTGTCTTACGCCAGATCTTTTCCTCGGGTCGGCCTTTCCATAAACCCTTTGAAAGATTCGGCCGCATGTAGGGAGGGTCAGGCTCCATGCTGATCATGCCAATTGATCCCTCTGTATCCAATTCACGGATTCCTTTGGTCGCAGCATCGCCTGCCAGCCCACCTCCAATGATCAAATACTTATAATGTTTCATCTCTACCTCCTCAAATTTGTCATATTGACGAACGGAATAACGAAGTCTCTCGATTCTTTCGAGATTCTTCGCCGCTACGCAGCTCAGAATGACGTAGTTAATAGACGCAACGAAAAATAACCCCTTACTTTCGCAGACAGACCAATCCTTTGAGATACGCCCCTTCGGGGAAGCTCAACGAAATAGGATGGTCCGGTCCCTGTGATAAGTGCTCGACGATCTGCGCTTCGACACCAGCGTCCAAAGCGGCTCCGGCGATAATTTTTTGAAACAACGCCGCATCGATTCCGCCCGAACATGAGAATGTGACCAGCAATCCACCAGGTCGCAATAACTTGAACGCAAGCAGGTTGATGTCCTTGTATCCACGCGCAGCTCGTTCGGCTTGCGCAGCAGTAGGGGCGAACTTGGGCGGGTCAAGGATGATCATATCGAAGGAACGATTCTCGTCACGAAATTTTCGCAAGAGTTGAAAAACATCACCCTCCAGGAAATTTGTTTTTTCCAGAGGTAGATCATTCAACGCGACATTTTCTTTTGCCAGAACAAGTGCATCTGCTGACGAATCGACCGAGAGAACTGACCTTGCACCGCCAGCCAAGGCGTTGACCGTAAATCCGCCGGTATAACAAAAACAATCCAGGACATCTTTGTCTTCTGCAAGCTGGCGGAGGCGCAGACGGTTGTCGCGCTGGTCGAGATAAAAGCCCGTTTTATGGCCGCTTTGCAAATTTACATGAAATTCCAGGTTGTGTTCGGTAATCGGAAAGACGGGCAGGGAAAGATTGCCGCGCAATAAACCAATTTTGACTTCCAGGCCTTCGAGTTCACGGACATCGGCATCGGAGCGTTCATAAATGATTGAGAGTCCGGTCTCTTCAAGTAAGAGATCCGCGAGTGTTTCCTTCCAAAATTCAGAGCCGGTTGTGAGAGATTGAAGGACAAGCACGTCAGCGTAGCGATCCACGATTAATCCTGGGATGCCATCCGATTCAGCATAAATAAGCCTGTACGCGTTGGACTGATTTTCGACATTTAACTTTTGACGGCTAGCAATTGCAGAATGAATCCCTCGACGAAAGAAATCTGCATTGATAGGTTCATCCTTAAACGTCCAGACGCGGGCCCGGATCTGTGAGTTTGGTGAGTAAGAGGCGCGGGCCAGGAACTGCTTGGTAGACGAGAGCAGATCTACCGTCGCGCCTGAGATCACCGAAGCGTCTTCCACCTGCTGGATTGCGCCGGAGAATATCCAAGGGTGGCGGCGCAACAACGATTTCTCACGTCCTGGCTTGAGAATGAGAGCCGGCACTACTTCTCCTCGGGGAAGGGCTTGAAGACTTGCATCCAGTGTTCAGGGTCTTCCATGGATGTAAAGCCGAACTGTTTATAGAGCCCATGGGCGTTAGTGGTAATCAGGACCCAACGGCGGATATCTTTGAGATCTGGATGTTCCATTATTGTTTTGATCAGCCATTTCCCCAGACCGTGAGCACGATAATTTTCATGTATGAAAACATCGCAAAGGTAGGCAAAGATCGAATAGTCAGTCACAACGCGTGCCACACCAATCTGCTGGTCGCCATCATAGACCCCGAAAACAAGCGAATTCTCTATGGCGCGTTCTGTGCGTTCCCGCGGACGTGTGTTTGCCCAATAAGCGCGCCTGAGAAAACCACAAATGACATCCATATCCAGTCGGGCAGGATCCGTACTGATTGTGAAATTGTCACGATGTGCTTCAATAATTTGTGGCATGGCGTGAGTGTATCATAGGTGATAGACTCTCACGGATTGCGAGGGGTGTAGCGACCGGATCAATCTCATGCTCAGCAAGATTGCAACGCCCCATTATGTTTGGCTCAGCAATGAGGTTAGTTAAAGGAAACTCATTTGGAACCTGTTCGTTGGAATACACTTATTCGTGATTTTTTGGTGATCCAAATTGGATTTGCCCTCTTTGGGCTTTCGATTGCGGCG
>DATFQC010000478.1:0-5136 GCA_035264425.1 Anaerolineales bacterium | reverse complement strand
CAAGGTTGGAGACCACCTCTTCGAATTTTTCCCTGGTGAGAAAATCACGGCGCAAGGGATGCTGCAGGGTGCTGAACCAATCCACCTGGACCGCTCCGGGGATGTGACCCACAGCATAGAGCAAAGCATCTTCATCTGATTCGATAATACGGACGTCCGGGTCATTTAAGTGCTCGGCGACCCAATCCGTCTCCACGAGATATTCGGGATGAACGTAAGACATGTTTTTTTCCTTTTCAGTCATAAAGTTTGGCGTGATTTTGGATATTTAAATTGAGCAGTTATGCTTCGCGATTTGCTCAATATAAAGCTATATTTAAAAAGCAGTCAACGAATAAAACAAAGGAACAATACAGCATCCTGCGCGGATTAGTGATACGCGGGGGACGTTCCACTGCCTTGAGTCGTTGACTGCTTATCGGTACGAGGGAGGTCTCAGGCGGTGATTACGAACCCCGCCATAGACAGGAGCAATAATTAAAGAAGGACATAGGGTGATGATGACGGCTATTTTACAATTCTTACTTTATCTGTCAAGTTAAAAATCCCCAGCAAATCAAGTTTCTACTTCCACGTAAGAGTTTTCATGGCCCCTTTGGTTATGCAGGGTTTGAAACTTTCTGTTCTACTGGCGCAGAGACAAATCGTCCCTGCCTGCCGAGCCAGAGATGCAGGGCATAAAAACTGGCGGCAGACAACGCGCACAAGATTCCACCAACAACCCATAATAAGTTCGGATTATAGTTATCGAGGATAAGACCCGCCGCGGCGGGGCCAAAGGTGGCAGGGACCGTCCAGCCGAAATCATAAATAGCCATATAGCGTCCACGCATCTCCGGCGGCGCGAAGTTGATCGCCAATGACTTATTGGTGGGAAACAGGATCATTTCGCCGATGGTCGCGATCATCACCGCCAGCAGGAAGAACATAAATCCTCTGACAAACCCGATCATGGTGAAGCCAACCATGAAGAACAGAGCTGCAAGCATCATCATGAGGAAAGGAGGGTATTTGCGGATGGTTCGGCTGATCAAAAGTTGGCAGACCACCACTTCCAATCCTGTAATTGATAACATCACGCCATAGCTTTTCGAACCGATCTGATGAACATCCCGCAGGTAGACCGCGAGCGCTCCATACTGTTGTTGATAAACGATCAGCACGAGCATTCCTGCTACGGTAAAGCCCATATAGGCCAGGTCACGCAAGACGACACGGTACCCTGCGATCATCCTCAAGAAGGATTCGTTTTTCTTCGCCTCCCTATGAAATACAGGTTTTGTCTCAGGGAGGTAGCGATATAAGATCACGGCGACGATAAGGCTTAAGACTGCATCCGCCACGAACAAAGCCAGGAATGAGCGAGCCGCGATCAGCCCACCGAGAGCCGTTCCAAGGATCCAGGCATAATTGTAGACGACACGTGTAATCCCAAAAGCCTCCTGTCGCTTGTCTTCTGGCAGGATATCTGCCAGCATGGCATCATGGGCGGGGGTAGAGACCCTGGAAAGCAAGCCCACGATCACGACCAGGAAGTATAGGATTTTCACATCTGAAGCGAGGCCAAACAAGAGACTACTCAAGGCGCTGAAGACCAGCCCAAAGAGAATCAACTGCCTGCGGCCAAATTTATCAGTGAGGGCACCACCGATCACACTTCCAATCAGTCCAAACAGGGATGACATGCCTAATAGAACTCCTGCCTGTGTCATGCCCACACCAAACTTTTGAGTAATGTATAGCGCGAAGAATGGAAACAGCAATGTGCTGCCGAGGGAATCGATGAAAAGCGTGACGACAATCGTCCAGAAAAGGGGAGGAAATTCAGCGTACGTCTTTTTGAGTCTGCTGAGCATGGCGAGCCTGCTTATCAAAGGATTGGAAATTGCCTGTCCTGCCTGCAATCCCAATCAGGGATGATAACGTAAACAAAGGAGGAGTTTAATAGCAAATCAGGAACATTTCTTCTCAAAGTTGTAATCAGGAATTCTTTGGAATCATCAAAAAACCCCGCCGTGAAGCGAGGTCTCTTTTGAGCTGAAATCCGTTCTACAAGATTGAATCGAATCACCTCCAACGCAACGCAGAAATTTCACTAGAGCGGCCATAAAGCTGTGTGTGCACCAGTTCGGTATCCCGGGCGCTCAGGAGGCTGATTCCATTTTCCTGGCACATCTTATGCAGCTGGTGACCCAGCCACAGCGATTCCTGGAAAATAACCATAATTGTGGCTGAGTCATCGTCTGTCGCAATGCGATTGATCGACAAGGTTTTGCATTCCATACATTCATGGATCAACATGAGTTCGCCGCTTGGCATGTGATCTGCCATCCGCCGATACTTGTTTCTGCCCTGCTTCATGGTGAGTCCAATGGGTTTCATCGGCGCCTTACAGGCGGACAACCGGTCGCCTGCGGCAAATAAGTCCAGGTGGCATGACCACAGACAATAGGGGCAGTGATTGCGGTTGTTGACGCCAGAGATGATATGGGAACTTGACACGCTCACATGGCAATGGGCACACCGAAAATCTCCGAAGGATGCGGCGCGGGTTCTCATAATTCCTCCCGCAGGCGCATATAGCTTTGATAGCGATAGGGGCTGATCGCACCCTCCATCACTCCTTTGCGAACAGCACAACCCGGTTCTCGGTCATGCTGGCAGCTTAATCCAAACTTACAGTGACCCACAAACTCAGCCATTTCCGGGAACAGGTCAGCCAGTTCTTCGCCAGCAATATCCCAGAGACCGAATTCCCGCATGCCGGGTGTATCCACCAACGCGCCCCCAAATTCCAGTTCGAACATTTCGAGATGAGTTGTGGTGTGGCGTCCCTTGCCGACTTCGCCGTTGCTCACTGCTTTGACACGCAGACCCAGCCCGGGTTGGATGGCATTTAGCAGAGATGTCTTTCCGACTCCCGATTTTCCTACCATGACGGAGAGCTTGCCTTGCAGCATACCCTTGAGTCCTTCCATCCCTTCGCCGGTAACGGCGCTGACCAAAAGGACCGGATAGCCAATGTGACGATAGATCTCAATATCTGCGTCCAGCCCGGGATTCTTCCAGGCCAGGTCAAGTTTGTTGATGACGACCAAAGCTGGCAATCCGGCTGCTTCTGCAGTGACCAGATAACGATCCAGCAGACCCCACTTGGGCGTTGGATTCGCTGCCGAGAACACCGGCAGGACCAGGTCTACGTTGGAGACGATCACCTGTTCAAAGACGCGTTGACCGGGCACCGATGCTGGGCGAGAGAGTTTTGAATCCCTCGGCAGCACCTCAATGATCATGCCTCGACCCTCACACGCATCAACATAACGGACGCGGTCGCCGATTGCCACTGGATCGACATGGTCAATCTCACGCACTTCCTGTACCGCGTGGCGCAGGGAGGTGGGATCGGCAGTGGGAAATATTAGTTGTTTATGGATCAGAGACGAGAGTGTGCAATCGATCTCTCGTCCATCTGTATGGACAGTGTAATGTCCAAGTGTTTTTCGAAAGACGACACCGAGGTCGTTTTCTACGTTTGTATTCATTGTCAGGGTTTCCTATAGATGTGCATGAAGCACAATCGTTGTAAAAAGAGATTTGCGATAAACGCCCACTTTGTGTTTTGCGGGCAGAAAACATTCCACTTGTGTAAAAGACTTGAGCGACTTGCGCTAACATAAAAATTCTTCCTTTCTCGTATAAAAATAAAAACCAGCTACAGAAATTTCCGTGGCTGGTGGGTAGGTACTGACCGAACAGACGTCTTTGCGGCGAGGAGGCAAGCGAATACGTAGAGCGGCTGTCCTTTGTTAAATAAAAATGCCACGGACATAGGAACGTCCGTGGCACAAATGTTGAATCAAAAAATCTGGCTTAACTGTTGTGCAGAGACGCGCCCGTAGAGGTATCGCAAACAATGACCGATTTTGAATTGAACATACAAGGCGTCTCCTTTCTTTAGAATGAATTATCCGCGAAGCGATCCTGCGGACAGTCTGTAGTTTACCAACGCTCGAAAATGCTGTCAAGGTAAGTTACTGTGAAGTGATGTTTTCTGAGTTTCCTGCAAACCCAAACACGGACGCCATGCCCTGCACGATGAGGCTGCCTCCATAAACGATCATATGGAACTCTATGTCGCCGGTGGTCAGTGCCAGGTGAAATGTCCAGACGATGGTCGATGCACCGAGCGCCACGAGGAACAGGCTACACAGCGAGGTCAGACCGGCGCTGACCGTGCGCGCACTTCCCAACCACGTAAAGACACCGACCAGAATGACGGAGCACGCCGCTACAATTTTGGTAAAGGACCACCACGCCGCAGCCTGACTCATTTCCGTTGGAGAAAGGCTAAAGGCCAGGATGAGTCCAGCCAGCAGGGAATTAACCAACGCCAGAAAGATCGAAATTGTTTTCATCACAGCACCTCCTTCAGGGCTTCTTTTAGGGTAAGGAAACGTGACTATCAGAGTCTACAAAAAGACTCTCAATCCCTGCAAAATCCTGCCGAAATCAGATGTCCGTAGCGTTTAATGGTACAAAAAAGCCACGGAGAACAATTTCTCCGTGGCTTTTTTCTAGATTAGGTGGGTTCTAGGATTCTAGGGTCAGTAATCGGTCGAAGAAGGAGCGGTATTGTTTCAGGGCAATGCGAAGATCTTCTGTGGACGTATTATCTCCACCATTCCATTGCTTTTCGAGAGAGACACGCCGGTTGGCAAAATTCATCGTCACGTTCTTAATAACATCTGCAACCAAGTCGTCTGCCTGCTTAACTGAATCGCTTGGGTCGTCCACAAATTTGCTTTGGATGGCCAGCCAGCGGGAACGGAACTTGCGGGCCGCATCCTCTTCGAATAAGGGGACAAGTTCGTCGTTGCCGCTGTTGGTTTGACTTCTATTTTCGGGGATTCGTTCTTCCGTTCTTCGTTCATTTTCCATCTCCTCTTCAGAGGTATCGACAACATCCACATTCATTTGTTTTTCTCTATCTTCTTCCATTATATTTTCTCCTTTTCAGCGATCGTTTCCGCATTCGCCTCTTGCCTTATCAGATTTTCGAACAACGCCCGTCCGTGGACCATGGCCTGGCGCATCTCTTCTGTACTTACTTTGTCATCCTTCTCCTTCGCAGCAATC
>DATFQC010000477.1:0-3150 GCA_035264425.1 Anaerolineales bacterium | reverse complement strand
CAATCACATAAAAGGGGATCTCAAGTTTTGCCGCACTACGGCGGGCCTGCACCATAGAATCGGGTGTGCAGCAACGGTTAGAATCTTCCTTGCCGGGTTCGCTCCACAAACGCATCATCATGCCAATGACATCATAGCCCTGCTCTTTGAGCAAGGCTGCGGCAACAGAGGAGTCTACTCCTCCAGACATAGCAACGACAACTTTAGTCATGACTTAATTCAACAGGCTTACTTTAATATTCTTGCTTTTTGAACCAAGGGAGGCAATGCTTTCAAAAACGAATCGATATCGGCGGGAGTCGTATGAACGCCTACTGTTACCCGTAGGGAACCCAAGCCCCAGTCGCGGGATAAACCGATGGCATTCATCACTTCACTAGGTTCAGGGGTGCCTGTTTTGCAGGCCGAGCCGGAGGAGCAGGCAAAACCCGCGGCATCCAGAAGCGTCAACAAGAGATTTCCATCTACGTCTTTGAAGGCAAACGAGGTGTGATGAGGCAGGCGGGATTCGAGATGTCCGGTCAGTTCTGAATCCGGGATCGTTTCAAGCACCGTTCCGATGATCTGATCTCTGAGCGGCTTTACATGCGTAACACGCTGGTCACGTTCTTCGTTTGTCAATCGTAGCGCCTCTGCCAAACCGACGATGTACGGCACATTTTGAGTCCCGGCTCGCAGGCTGAATTCCTGTCCACCACCTGTCAAATGCGAGATAAGCGGCGTGCCCTTGCGAACGTATAATGCACCGACTCCCTTTGGACCATAAAACTTATGCGCGCCAAGCGACATCAGATCTACACCCAGCGCTTCAACATCCAGAGGCAAATACGCCGCGGCCTGGACGGCATCGGTGTGAAAGAGAATATGATTTGCTTTACAAATTTCGGCAATCTCTTGGATCGGATTAATTGTGCCGATTTCATTATTGGCATACATCACGGAAACAATCGCGGTGTTCTCGCAAATTGCTTTTGAGACAACTTCTGGTGTGATCATGCCAGATGGATCCACATCCAGCCATTCGACGAGAAAACCCTCATATTTTTCGAGATGGGATAATGTCTTGGTCACCGCGGGATGTTCCGCACGTGAAGCAAGGATCCATTTGGCACCCGTTTTTTCACGCATGGCATAGGCGGCCCCGCGGATCGCAAGATTATCCGATTCGGAGCCGCAGGATGTAAAAATGATTTCGCCAGGTCTGCAATTCAAAATCGCTGCAATCGTTTCGCGCGCGGAATCGATCGCAGCTTCGGCAACCTGCCCATAGCGGTGAACGGAAGAAGGGTTCCCGAACGAAACAGAGAAATACGGCTTCATTGCATTGACCACGCGCCCATCTACCGGCGTTGTCGCAGAGTAATCCAGATAAATCATAGCGGGCATTATAGCATGCCAGTGAAAAGGAAATTGTAGAGTATTGATCCGATTAGAGTGGACAAAAATCAAAATCCAAGTAAAATAGCGCCTCTTGTTGAAAGGAGTATGAATGCTTAAATTTCGATTAATAGTCAGTATACAGACAGTAATGATCCTGGGAGCCTTATTGCTCAGCGCGTGCGGAGCAAGTGAACCCCCTCTTACCCCTACCGTACCGTTTAGTGCAGATGAAATTCGAACCCAAGCAGTTGGGACATTTTCATCTGACCTTACCGCGACCGCGTTTGCCGCCCCCACCAATACACCCGTTTCTACACTGACGCCAGCGCCGACTCTTGCCGCCCCCGCTACGAGCACAGGCGGCGTCGCACTGGGCTCGACCGCCCCAGCGGCCACAGCCTCCTGTTACGGGCTTGCGTTTGTAAGTGATGTCAGCATTCCGGATAATACGCCGGTAACGGCGGGTCAAAGCTTTACGAAGACATGGAAAGTGAAGAACTCAGGTTCGTGCGCCTGGGATGCCGGATTCAAATTTGCGTTTACCGGTGGTGATGCCATGGGTGGAACGACCTATACCGTGCCATCCTCTGTTGCCGCAGGCGCAGTGACCGATATTTCGGTCACAATGACGGCTCCAAGCAAAACTGGCACTATCCGTGGGAACTGGCGGATGTCTACTGCCAGCGGACAATTCTTCGGCGACGAAGTTTATGTCCAGGTTGTTATCGGTGGAGGAACCGCTGCAACGAGTACCAGCGGACCCGCAACATCATCGACATCAACAACGGCCCCTTCGACCTCAACGTCGACAACGGCAACATCGCCGTAAGCAAAAATCCCTTCTCCATGGAGAAGGGATTTTTTTATTTTGAGCTTTGCTAAAACACCTCGAGAGGCCACGTTTTTGGGCTTCGGCTTCGAAGACAGCAAATAGCAGATAACCCAACACCAAGTTCTCCCAATCATGGAGGCACCACTTCTGTCAGGCTAACTCTCTGGACCAGCAAGCGCGCCGCAGAAATGCCTTGCTTCCCAACTAAGCGATTTTTCTATATCCCGGCATTGCTTAGGATCGTCATCATCTCAGATAACGTCAGGGTAAGGCTGGGATGTGTTGTTTCAAAGTGGTCAATCGTGCTTTGTAAACGCTCAAGCACAGGCTCATCAGATTCTGTTTTTGCACCGGAGCGTTCGAGCCGGGTACGGATATCAGCATCTAAATGCCGTAACATCTCATTCCCTTTTTCATCCAGTGAGTCGGTTTGCTCAAGTTCATTGTGGAGTCGTTCGAGAAGTTCGCGAAGGTTTTGATCGTTATTTTGGTCAGTCACGGGAATACCTCCTTTCCAGGCAGAAATGAATGACAAATTTTCTTTCTATTTTACAACGTTTCACGCCAGGAATAACTAATCTTTACTCTAATGGATTTCCCTACCTTTACTTTTTGACAAGTTGAATTACAGTTAAAGAATTATATTCCTTGTAAAGTGTTTTTAATCAAAAAGGAGAAGAGCCATGTCAACGGAAACTATTTTAGTTTGGATCGTCATCGGCGGTATCGCAGGAATTTTGGCTGAAGCGATGATAGGCGGTCTTCGGTCTGGGCTGATCGGCGCCATTGTTGTTGGGATTTTAGGTGCCATCATTGGCGGATGGCTGTTTGGTGCCCTGGGTCTCAACATCGGCGCCGGAATTGTAGGAGAGATCATCAAGGCGATGATTGGTGCAGTCGTTCTTCTATTAATTTTGCGTGCGGCGCGCAGACTATAG
>DATFQC010000476.1:0-8565 GCA_035264425.1 Anaerolineales bacterium | reverse complement strand
AAATTGATTGAATTCTTTTTAGGTTCCATACTGATTGCAATTTCAACCATCGCCTTAATCTTTTTCTCTATGCTTCATTACATCTTACGGGTTGGCGGCGTTGCTGATTGCGCCTGGCATGGTTCTGCAAAAGCCTGGATTGACTCGAACCGGGATGGGCTCGTAAACGATGATGAATCCCTGCTTGGAAATGTCGTGGTTCATATTGATGATGTCAAGAACAGGCTTGTGGATGTAGGCTGGCCTGCCATCACAGATCCGTACGGAGATGCACAACTCCATGTATCCATCCCGAGCTGTTCCAACAGCGTTTTCGATATCTATGCGGATATCCCGGAAGGATTTCGCGTGACGACAAGACCCCGTATCGAAATTGATCGAGATTTTTGGGGAAATCTAGGCACCGAAAACATTTATTATTTTGGTTTTATATCTGACAAGTGAAGTATTCTAAATGTTGTATATTGTCCTTGTTCTTTTTTTTCTTGCGGTTCTCTTTTTCTGGCAGTCCAACCGCCAGCGTACAGAGGCGGGTCTGCCGGGTGGACGCGTCATTTACACAGATACGCGGGGCTGGGGAAAATTAGAGAAACCTCTTTTCTATCAGGCATTGGGTTTGACAGGCAAGCCTGATTACCTCATCGAGCAAAATGAACAGATCATTCCTGTAGAAGTAAAATCCGGGCGCGCCCCGGAATCGCCCTATGATTCGCATATTTATCAACTGGCTTCCTATTGTCTGCTGGTGGAAAAAACCTATGGCAAACGACCGCCCTATGGCATCATCCATTACAGCAACCGTGATTTTGCGATTGATTACACCCAGGAACTGGAATCATCTTTGCTGGATCTGCTGGCGGAGATGAAACGAGATGAACACAAAAAGGAAGTCCCAAGATCTCATGAGCAGGCTTCCCGCTGTGCGCGTTGTGGGTTTCGAAAAATCTGTGACCAACGTTTGGCATAGCCAGACAGAGATCTGTGTAGTAAATCAAACAGCGTGTCTATGATGTGTACATGGTTACCTGTATCCCTTATAATACCTTCATTATGCCCGATGCCTTTATCCCACAGCGACCGGTGGTCGCCGCGTATCCAAAGATGCCCGAGGCTTTTACTGAAGTAGCTGCAATGTCCAGATATTTGAAAGAAAAAGGGATCGAGGCGCCATTTGGTTCCCTGTATGATGAGGCTCTTCGCAAACGTGTTCGGCGGGGCGAGTTTGATGTGTTGATCGTAGCGGGTGGCGATGGAAGCGTGCTACGGGCCGGGAATCTTTGTGCGGCGAGCAAAGTTCCCATCCTTGGTGTAAATCTTGGAAAATTAGGATTTCTGATCCAAGTGGAACGGGAAGATTGGCGCGAGTATTTTGATAAGTTGCTCAACGGGGAAGCCTGGATTGAGAACCGCATGATGCTCCATGTAGAACACATCCGTTCAGGGGAGGTCCTGGGCGCCTGGGATGCGTTGAATGAGGTTGTGGTGGGACGCGGGCAGAACCTTCGTCCGATTCGTTTATCTGCTTCCGTGGATGGGCGTCACCTGACGAGTTATGTGGCCGATGGTCTCATCGCATCCACAGCCACCGGTTCAACGGCATACGCTCTCGCTGCGGGTGGACCGATCCTCCCACCGGAGTTACGCAATATCCTGCTGGTGCCGATTGCCCCCCATCTTTCTGTCGACCGTGCCGTTGTCTTAGCGGAAGGCTCAACGGTCACCATGCAAATTAACGGAGAAAACGCGGTGCTGAGCGTTGATGGTCAGGCGTCCATGACTTTGATGCAGGATGATCATGTGGACGTACGCGCGGCGGAGGTCACTGCCCAGTTTGTCCGGTTTGGAGACCCAGGATATTTCTACCGAAATATCACGGTTCATATGAATGAAAATTCTTTAGGATTGCCACGATGAAAATCCTTTAATACAAAGAGCACTAAGGAAAATGCTGATAAAGAGAAAAAGAATTCTTTGTGCTACTCGCCTGCACTTGCGTCAGGTGCAAGTGTCGTGACCTTTGTGTTTGGATTTTTAGGACTCTATTTATGACCGAAACAACAACCGAAACCCTGTATTGCTACGTTCATCCCAACCGTGAGACTTCTCTGCGGTGCAACAACTGCGGCCGCCCGATCTGCGCGGCCTGCGCGATCCATACACCCACGGGTTATCGTTGCAAGGAATGTGTGAAAGGTCAGCAAAAAGTTTTCAACACCTCCGAGTGGTATGACTATGTTGCTGGCTTTATTGTGGCGATGCTTCTTTCCGTTGTCGCGGCGTTCCTTGTCACGTTTATTGGAGGAATTGGTTTCTTTGGCTGGTTTCTCATTGCCGCGGGCGCGCCAACGGCCGCCGTGGCCATCGCCGAAGGTGTGCGCCTTGTGACAGGGAAACGCCGTTCGCGTTCCTTATTCCTTACCGTGGCTATTGGAGTTGTGGTTGGGGCGCTGCCTGTCATATTGTTTCAAATCGTATTTACAAGGAATCTCTTTGGGGTTCTTTTTCAAGTGATCTATCTTGTGATTGCTGTCCCTGTTGTTTACTCCCGACTTTCTGGAATTCAATTGTTCAGATAACCTCTACTTTCTCTAAAAGGACCTATGCTTACAGAACTTCGTATTCACAATTTTGCGATTATCGATCAGCTCGATTTGCACTTTGGCCCCGGCCTGATCATCCTCACCGGTGAAACGGGTGCGGGCAAGTCCATTATCCTCGATGCTGTGGTCATGCTCATCGGCGGCAAAGCGGACACGACGTATGTGCGCACCGATTCGGACGCCGCGTTCGTCGAGGGTGTGTTCCATCTCAAGGGTCCGGAAAAAGAAGCCGTACATTTTATCCTGCAGCGCGAAGAGTTAATGGATGATCCTGATTATGTGGTGCTGATGCGCGAAATCCGCAAAGAGGGACGCAGTGTGGCGCGCGTCAACGGACGCACCGTCAACGTCTCTCTGCTGAAAGAACTGGGCGCTTTGCTGGTGGATATCCACGGGCAGGCGGAACATCTTTCGCTGCTCGATTCGCGCGCCCATTTGGGCCTGCTTGACCGTTACGCAGAGGTGGCGCAGCCTCTTAGCGATTACCGTCAAACCTACCATGTGTTGTTGAACCTGCGCCGTGAGATGAACGATTTGCGAAAAGCCCAAGCGGATGCGGAACGTCGCGTAGATATGCTTACCTATCAAGCGGAAGAAGTAGAATCGGCGCGTTTGAAACCAGGCGAAGACGAGGAACTGCGCAAGGAGCGTGACCGGCTGGCAAATGCGGAGTCGCTCTCGCGGAATGCACAGGAAGCGCTGGCTGTTTTGGAGGAAGGTTCGCCTGAGACGCCCGCCGCGACCGATTTGGTGGGGCAGGTGGCGCAGGCGCTGGCTGCGCTGGCAAAAATTGACTCGGCCCAAAACGAAATGGCGAACCAGGCTGAGGTTTTACTCGACAGTATGTCTGACCTCATCCATAGCTTGCGAGATTATCTCGAAGAGATCGAGTTTAATCCGAAGCGATTGGATGAGGTGGAAGAACGGCTCGATCTGATCCATTCCCTGACGCGCAAGTACGGCGGCAGTATCCCGGCGGTGATTGCGTACGGCGCAGAAGCTCGCAAACAGTTGGAAACCATTACAACCGCGGGAGAACGGATCGAAGAGCTGGAAACGCAGGAAGCAAAGTTGCTGGAGAAACTTGCCAGACAGGGAAGTGTCTTGAGTGAGAAGCGCAAAACGTCAGCAGTGAAGATGGGCAGTAGCATTGAGGCGGAACTCGATGATCTGAGAATGGAAGCTGCAAGATTCAGCGTCGACTTCCAGATCCGGCCCGATCCAAATGGTGCGCCGGTGCAAAATGGCACGCGGATTGCCTTCGATCAAAACGGATTCGATAAAGCTGAATTTTTGATTGCGCCCAATCCGGGCGAAGGACTCAAGCCGCTGGCAAAGATTGCCTCAGGGGGCGAGACTTCACGTTTGATGTTGGGCTTAAAAAATGTGCTTGCCCGTGCGGATGAAGTACCCTCCTTGATCTTCGATGAAATTGACCAGGGTATCGGCGGACGTGTCGGCATGACGGTCGGACAAAAGTTATGGAATCTTTCCCGCATGCATCAGGTTTTCTGCGTCACGCATCTCCCGCAGTTGGCAGCATTTGGCGATGAACATTATCAGGTGCAAAAACTGATCCAGGGCAACCGCACCTTGACGCGCGTCGAGCGCCTCGATGGCGAGCCGCGCCTGCTGGAGCTCTCACAGATGCTTGGTGAGGTAGGTGAAGGGACTCTTCGCTCCGCTTACGAGTTGATGCAAGTGGCAAGACAGATGATCAAGGCAAAATAGTTTTCAGTGGTTAATCTGGAGCAACTAAAAAGCACAGGATTTTTCCTGTGCTTTTAATTTTAGATTCTATGATTATCTATCTTGTCATGTGTAGCGCCGTAGATGTATTGATTACCGTCTAAAAATCCGTGCGGGAAGCCCAGGTCGATCGCGCTGACCTCGTCGAGACATTTCCATTGTTCGTCGGTTAATTTCCAATCGAGCACGCCGAGATTGTCCTTTAGTTGCTTGACACTGCGTGCGCCAAGGATGGGGATCATCTGCGCTTTGGGTTGTTGTCTCACCCAGTTGATCGCGACCTGTGACATTGGCTTGCCAACTTCCTCCGAAATCCTTTGCACTTCTTCCACCACCTTCATGGACTTTTCTCTTAACTTCAATTCCTTTTGATTGATGCGCGTTGCGTCCTTTACTTTTTTCAGGAACTTGCCTGTGAGAATCCCAGCTTCGAGCAAGCCCCAGGGCAGGACAGCCATATCCCAGTGCTTTGCCATCGGGATGATGGATCGCTCCACGGCGCGGTCGAGGAGCGAATAAGGGATTTGCATGCCGATAAAGCGGGACCAGCCCATGAGGTCCGCGCGCGTGTTGGCTTCGGCAACGATGTAATCGGGCGTGTCTGAAAACGCCACGTACGAAACTTTTCCCTGTCTGACCAGGTCATCCAGGCCGCGTGCGATCTCTTCGACAGGTGTCATGTAATCCCACATGTGAAGATAGTAAATATCGATGTGGTCAGTCTGTAATCTCTTCAAGCTGCGCTCGACTGATTTCATCATATTCTTGCGGCTATTCCCGCCGCCATTCGGATCAGTGTTATCGGGCTTGGTGAGAGTGTATTTAGTGGCAACGACAAAATGATCGCGGTCCGCTTTGAGAAAATCGCCGAGGAATTCCTCGGCGGTGCCATCTGTGTAATTGACGGATGTATCTATGAAGTTGCCACCTTCTTTGGCAAAGAGATCGAACATCTTCTTGCTTTCCACTTTTGAGGCGCCCCAACCCCATGTCTCGCCGAAGGTCATCGTGCCGAGACAAAGTTCCGAAACGCGTAGCCCACTGTGACCCAGTAGTTTGTATCTCATCATTTCTCCTTGGAAATAGTATACTCTTCCCAACAGTTTGAATTTTCATCCAAAAGGAATTTCTTTGGAAGGGAATAAACTAGTATTTGGGTTTTGAATCTTTCCTACTTCAGAAGGGTATTTTAGCGTTTTTTGCTCTCAAGCCTGCTCATTAGCGTCTAGTAAAATTCCTATACAAGATAAAGCTATTATGAAAATGTCAGCAAGATCCGTTTCTACTGCGCTTCTCTTAATAATAATTTTCTGTGTAGGAATTCTGATTCTCGAAGTGCAAACCAAATTCGTTCGTAGGACTTATGATGAGATTTTTCTGGACAATCGCAATCATTATCTTCGCTGTGAACAACTGCCGTTGGAGATCGAAGTCAGGCGGGTGATGGAAGAGCATCAGGATGTCATACGGGAAATTGAACAAATCAATCCCGGTTTTGTTGGCGTGGAAATCGACAACTCAATCTGCCCTGGGAAAGCTGATATTTTCTTTTGGTACGGCATTCATGAAGATCGGCTTCGGATTGAAGATCTTATTGCGGGGAAAACATTTTATGGAATCCCCTATCGGCTGCAAAATCGTTAAGCTAATTCATCCTATTCTTAGGATTTTCGGGCAAAAATCTACGTAAATCTATATTGATTTTTTCGCTTATAAAAGTACAATACACCATTAACTGCCAAGAGTAAGGAATTTCTTTGCTCTTTTTTTTTACAGTGTTGGTGAATAAGAAAGGGATTATGTTCCTCAAACGCTTTCAGCTGGGTCTGATCCACGTCGCGGTTGCGATGACCCTCGTTCCCATCAATAGTACGCTCAATCGTGTAATGATCAAGGAACTGTCGATCTCTGCGACGATTGTAGCGATCCTGGCCTCGCTTCCTTATTTGTTCTCTCCCGTTCAAGTGGCGATTGGTTCCTATTCTGATCGCCATCCCATCCTTGGTTTTCGGCGTACGCCTTATATTCTCGTCGGCCTCATTTTCTGCGTATTGGGAGTCGTTGTCTCGCCGCAGGTTGCGTTCCTCATGGCAAAGAATTTCCCGCTCGGTCTGCTCGCAGGCCTATTTGCCTTTGGCGCCTGGGGCATGGGCTACAACCTCTCGGCAGTTTCCTACCTTTCCCTAGCCTCAGAACTTTCCGGTGAAAAGGAACGCGGGAAAACGATCGCAACCATGTGGTTCATGATGATCACTTCCATCATTGTGACAGCGATTGCGCTTAGCCGCATGGTGGATCCCTACACACCTGCTGCATTGATCCGTGCGTTTGGATATGTTGCCGTTTCAGCGCTGATCCTGGGCTTGCTTGGATTGATAAGACTTGAACCCCGTTCCACCTCTCTTGAAAGAGGGACCGCCTCTGAAACCTATACCATCAAACAAATGACAGCTGCCATTACGGCTAGTCCTGTCGCACGGATATTCTTCATCTATTTGCTTTTGCTTCTCGCTGCCATCCTTGGGCAGGATGTTTTGCTGGAACCCTTTGGCGCGCAAGCCTTTGGCATGAGCGTTCGCGAGACGACCAGTATCACCTCCATTTGGGGGACCTTCGTTCTGCTTGCGATCATCGTTGCGGGGTTTCTGGAAGGGCGTGTTTCCAAGCGCCTGGTTGCACAGCTGGGAAATACAGGGGCTTTACTCGGGTTCGTTGTCATTGTGATCAGTGGTATCTTTATTAAAAAGAATGTGTTCTATACAGGTGTAACACTGTTAGGCATCGGTACCGGACTCTCTACGGTTGCGAATCTCTCGTTGATGTTCGACCTCACTGTGCCCGGCATGGTGGGACTCTATATTGGTGCATGGGGATTCTCGAACGCACTCTCACGCTTAACGGGATCCATTCTTGGTGGCGTGGTGCGGGATGTAGTGACGCAGGCGACTGGCCTCGCGTTGAGTGGATATCTGGTCGTGTTCAGCATCGAAGCGTTAATGTTGCTCATTGCCACCATCATGCTGTATCGAATAGACGTCAAGGCGTTTCAAAAACAGGTTCACGAGCCGTCCTATGCTGAAAAAGTAGCATTGGCGGCGGAATAAAGAGTTATGTCAATCATCAATTCGGCTTATTTTTCAGACATCAACGATCTTCCTAAAAAGAAAGAAGGGGATGGAGAAACCTGTATTGCCAATATTAGTCCGCTGGAACGGCAAAAGCGGCTGAGGTTTGGCATCACTCAATTTGTAATCGCGCTTGTCATTTTAGGGATAATGCTGGCTTTTGGTGTGGATCGTCTCTGGCGATTACCACTCTTTTTCCTATTTTGGGCCTCCACGATCGGGTACTTTCAGGCGCGCGACAAGACCTGACTATCCCTGGCTTCGCGCGGTTCGCGCAAACTGGGTGATAATGAAGAGAAGATTGAAGATAAAATTGAATTGGCACAGGTGCGCCGTCAGGCGCGCAGAGTAATCCTCCGAGCATTTCTTGTTGCTTTCCTATTAACATGGATCATATTCCTCATCCCGCTCTAGCTATGACTGACGAATGGCTTTCCCTCAGTGATGCAGCCCGGCTGTTTGGAGTACATCCAAGCACGGTTCGGCTGTGGTCCGATAAAGGAGTCTTGCCCACGCACCGCACCTCCGGCGGGCATCGTCGTTATCGTCGTGAGGAAGTGCTCTTGTGGGCCAAGACCGCCCGTGAAGTCCGCGTTGAACCGGAAGTTATCATGCATACTGCGATGAAGAATGTCCGTGTGCAGATTGGGGAAGCAAATCTGGAATCAGAGGGCTGGTACCAAAAACTCGACGAGAATGCGCGCCGTCAATATCGCGAAAGTGCCCATTCTCTTTCCCAGGGATTGATGACTTATCTGTCTGCAGAAAACGGCGACGATTTCGAAGCACACGCGATTGGGTATGAGTATGCCTCGCGCGCTCGCCGCTATGGACTCAGTGAAGTCGATGCGACCCGCGCTTTATTGTTCTTCCGCAACGCGCTCATTGAATCGGTGATGAAAGTCTATCGTGAGGCCAATATCCTTTCGGGAAAAGCCTGGGAAGATATGCTTCATAAAATGCATACGTTCACTGATCAGATTCTGGTCAGCCTGCTGGAGACCTATCACAAGCTTGAAAGCGCCAATCATTAATTTCTTATAGTATTCTTATCTCTGTCATAGAGAAGCTGGGTGGCATTCGCACTATAA
>DATFQC010000475.1:0-6707 GCA_035264425.1 Anaerolineales bacterium | reverse complement strand
TTATCCTCATGCGAGTTTTATCGAGCGTCGTACCCCTGCGGGAGAGGGCGTCGTTTTGTGGGAGGTCATTTTGACTCCTGATGACCTACGTTCCGTTCAAGGTGTCACAGCCCGTTATTTTCAAGGCAATTCAGTGGAAGGCAAGCCTGTTAAAGAGGAGACACTTCCGCAAATCTCTTTGGATTGGGCACAAGTGCAAGGCGCGGCCAAGCCAATCATCGCGGAACTGCGTACTATGCTGCATGTCTCGGAATATGGCAGCTACCGCTTCAGCCTCCGAGGAGATGAAACAGGTGAGAGGCTGTGGATTGATGAGAATCCGGTCATGGATGCGCCGTTGACATTGGCACGCGGCAACCACGCATTACGTCTGCAAGCCTCCGACAGCCCGAGACAGCTTGAGTTATGGTGGCAGCCGCCCAGCGCGCCCGAAATGCAGCAGATTCCTGCTGTCAATTTGTTCCGCCCACCTGTGACCAACAATGGCTTGCTCGGTGCTTATTATCCTTCGCCGGATTGGAGCGGTGAACCGGCCTTCACGCAGATCGATCCTCAAATTGATTATTACTTTCATATCATTCCGTTGCCGCGTCCCTATACTGTTGCCTGGACGGGAAAACTATATGCCCCAACACCAGGCACCTATCAGTTCGCGCTCAGCTCAGTCGATAATTCACAGCTCAGGCTTGATGGTTCTCTTGTAGTTGATAACCCGAATGGACACACAAAAGTAGAAGGCAACGTCACCCTCACGCAAGGCTGGCACGATATCGATGTGCGTTTCGCCGATAAGAGCGGCGGAACCCAGATCTATTTATACTGGATGCCACCGGGCAGCAGCGAGCAAGTGTTGGTCCCAACAGAAAATTTATTACCTCCCATGGGACAATATCCGGCGAGTTTAGATGCTCTCAATGCCTTGCAGCCATGAGCTTAATGACACCAAGTGACTATAATTCGATGCAATCGATCCGATCCCAATGGCAATATACTGGAAGGGATTACATTTTATGCTTTCGAAATACAGAAATCGTGGATCAAACTATCAACATTCCAATGGAATCTCTGTCTGCAGGGCATCTGCAACGGCTTCCTGGCCAACAAATATTTCGGAGGGAGATGAGGAGTAATAGTAAAATAAATTTTACCAAGTCACATAGGTGAGCAATACAATTGATCTGCTGATCCTGCTTTCCACGCTAGACTCTGTATCTTTAAGCAACTCTTATCGTCAAGACTAAAATCCTTTATCGTAACCGAATAGCATTGACTTTATACATTCACTCAAAAATCTATGACTGACATCATTCACACTCCAGCCCAGTCACTACGCGCAGCCGCACCCGCAGATACTCAAACCAGACAGGATCTACTTATGCTGGCACTCTCCTTGGTGTTCGGCGGGATCGTCGTCTGGCAATTGCGCCAGGAGTGGGCAAAGGATGTGCTCTGGCCCTGGCTCTTCCTCCTGATCGCCATGTTCATGGCGGCCCAGGCCCTGCGTGGACTTGAACTGTGGTTGCCCGGCGAACCTATCCTGCCGCGGCTGGCTGCCTTCCCAACCTCGCAACGAAACCTGATCGGTTCGAACCTGATCACCGCCTCAATACTTCTGACCGGGTTGATCGTCTGGCGTCTGTGGCCTAATTACCATCAGTGGCACGGAACGCCCATCCTATGGATGGTGGCACTCATTCTCCTGCTACTTGGAACCTGGCTGATTGGAGCCGTTGGACGCGGTTCACCACGCGCCGCAACTGCGCTGACACTCTGGCCCAATTTCCTCCGGAACCATTGGCTGGAGATTGCTGCCTTTCTCCTGATCTTCGCTCTGGCGATCTTCCTGCGCACATATCGCCTCAATAGCATTCCGCCCGGGATCTATTTAGATGAAACTAATGGAGCGCTGGACTCGCTCTATATTCTGGAAGGACGCGACGTCTCCCCCTTTGGCACGGGCTGGTATGGCACACCGAACGGTTATCTCTACTATATGGCGGGGATCTTCAAGCTGTTCGGCGCCAACTGGCTGAGTCTCAAGCTCGTTTCGTTGATCGCTGCCATTCTGACGGTCCCGGCTGTTTATCTGTTGGGAAGGTTGATGTTTGGTCCGCTGGCTGGCCTCAGCGCCATGCTGCTGATGGCGGTCAGCCGCTGGCATCTGAGCATGAGCCGCTGGGGCTGGAATGAAACGGCTCCCCCGCTCTTCCAAGTACTGGCAACATTCTTTCTGATCCGCGGTCTGCGTGACCGACGGGCCCTCGATTATGCCCTCAGTGGGCTTCTGACAGGTCTATCCATCTACACCTATCTGAGTGCGCGGCTCGCTGCGGCTACCTTATTGTTGTACATCCTCTATTGGATTTTCTCAGATCCCTCTGGCATCCGCTCGGCGCTGCGTCGAAGCTGGCTGGGACTGGTCATCCTTGCCGTTGCTGCGATTGTGGCAGTTGCTCCTATTGCCGTAACCTACATCACCGACTCCTTCACGTTCAACAATCGCGTCTCAGAGATCAGCGTCTTCCGGGATATACGTGACCAAGGCAGCCTTGCTCCGCTCACTGAGAATATCGCCGATATTCTCAAGGTCTTCCACCAGACCGGCGACCTTCAGGGAAAACATAACCTGCCCGGGGAACCTATGACGGACCCAATTACCGGGCTGTTGTTTGCTGTTGGGGTGGCGTACGCCATCCTCAACTGGCGCGATCAGAGACATGTCCTCCTGCTCATCTGGCTGGTGCTCGGACTGGCAGGTAGTTTTCTCAGTTCGCACAGCGAGTCGCCCCAATCCTACCGCGCCCTGACCGCTCTGCCTGCCGTCGTGCTGCTCGCCGCCGATGTTCTTGACCGCATCGGCCGGGCCTTGTATCGCGCGGCACAGGATCAGGGTCTTGCAAGTGTATATCCATTTCTACCATCGCTGGCCGCGGGGGGTACGATTGTGGTTGCCCTATTAGCCACAACACTCTGGGAATCCAATACTTACTTTGGACGGCAGGCCACCTCTGTAGACGTAATCCGAGGCTTCAATCCGACGGAGAACAGCGTGGCCCATGAAACCATCACTGCCCTGCAAAATGGTGATGAAGTGTATCTTTCTCCCAGCTTCTCCTCGTATTCACCATTACGATTCCTGGTTTATGGAGCCATCAAGTCCAAGACCGGTAAAAACACACTCGATGAGAAACCCTACCAGGTGGCTTTGCCTGAAGTGAATCTGCCATTCCCTGACCATGGACACGACATCCTCATGCTGCTGGATAGTGAGTACTGGCCCTTGCGTGACTATATTACTGCGCTTTATCCTCAAGCCCACACGAAGCTCGTAAGTCTATCAGATGGGTCGCCGCTTTATTTCCGCATCCAGGTACCTGAATCACAGATTTCCAGGCTTCAAGGGCTCGTGCAACATGTTACCTACTCAGATGGCCGAACGGAGCAACAGGCTGTTTCAAAAATTGAAGTACTTGACACGCAAATCAGTGAAGCGACATGGGAAGGCGCGATCCGTTTGGAATACGGTGGTCAATATGAGTTGCGGGGGGAGAATGGTCTTCAAGTATTTTTAGATGACCAGCCATTCGAGGGAAAACACTATTTGGGACGCGGCTTATATCGCCTGCGTCTGTCGTGGAAAAGTGGATCCGGGAATCACCCACAATTGATCTGGCAGATAAATGAGGCGGATCCCGAACCCGTCCCACTCGATGCACTTTTTCAAATTACAAAACCCGCCCGGGGATTGCTCGGGACCTATTGGCCTAACATGAATTGGGAAGGTGAACCTCTCTTCCATCAGGTGACCCCGTTCCTCCTCCTGGCCTGGCCCGATGAACAACCCATCGTGCCAAATGGAGAATTCAGCGCTCGCTATACCGGCACACTGCATGTGACCGAACCAGGAAGTTATTTGCTGCGTGTCAAAGCCGACGATGGAGCACGTCTCATCCTGGATGGAAATGCACTGGCTGAAGGAATGACCGCCGGACAGCCCAATGAATTCGATGCCAATGTCGAACTGGAAGCCAAAGACTATCCAATCCAAATTGATTATTTCCAACAAGGTGGAGGCAGCGGACTGAAATTATTCTGGAGTTATAACGGTGGCCCGCTCACTCCAGTTCCGGCGACCGCTCTGATCCCGGCCAAACCCTAGGAGCATTCTATGAGTTCTACTGATGTCAATATGCCCTCTCCCGCTTCCAAGGCTCTGAAAGAAGGCTGGAGTCAAAGTCTTAATCTCAAACCAGTTAGCGATTTATTTGACCGTTCTTATGTGATCAATATTGGCATGGCTCTCGTTCTGCTTATGGCAGCCTTGCTGCGTTTCCATGGCTCGAACTGGGATGAAGGCCACCACTTGCACCCGGATGAGCGCTTTCTCTCCACCGTGACCAACGACCTGCAGTGGCCGGAGAGCTTCGCCAATTATTTCGATCCGACTACATCCACGCTCAGCCCCTACTCAATCCCCGATATGGGGCTGTACGTCTATGGAATGCTGCCGGTCTATCTCGTCAAGTGGACTGCCATCCTGCTTAACCAAAATAACTATGACAAGATCACCCTCGTGGGACGGAACTTATCCGGGCTTTTCGATATCGCCACGATCTTCTTTTTATTCCTGATCGCAAAACAGTTGTACGGGAAAAAGGTGGGGTTGCTGGCCGCGGCTCTAATGTCGTTAAGCGTGTTGAACATCCAGCTTTCCCATTTTTACACGGTGGATACGTTTGCCAATCTCTTCGTAGTGGGGACGATCTATTTTGTGATGCAGGCCAATCAAAGCGGGCGCTGGCGGGATCATGCCCTGACCGGTCTGCTTTTCGGGCTTGGGCTTGCCTCAAAGCTGAATGTGATTATTCTGCTCGTGCCCATTGTGATCGGGGCGGGTCTCAACCTGTACGAGCGCATGCGAGCGGGAAATTTGCAATCGGCTCTGGAACATGTACTCGTCAGGCTTTTCACCGTCTTTTTCATTGCCGCGCTGATCTTCCGAGTGATCCAACCAATCACGTTCAGCGGTCCCAGCTTTTGGAATTGGTCGCTTAACCCTCAATGGGTAGATGACATAAAGGAACAGCAAAAGATTCTCGACGGCGATTCTGACCTGCCGTGGATCCAGCAATGGACGAATCGTTCCATCGCTTTCCCCTTATACAATATTGTGTTCTGGGGAATGGGCATTCCTCTCGGGTTGGCCAGCCTGGCCGGCGTGGGGCTGGCAATTTATGAATTGATCTGGCGTCGCAAACTCGAGCATTTATTGCTGGTGCCTTATATAGGAATCACATTCCTCTATCATGCGCGCATGTTTGTCAAGTTCATGCGCTACTTTCTGCCAATCTACCCATTTTTGATCTTGTTTGCTGCGTATTTGATCGTGTGGCTCTGGCGGTACGCGAATGCATCTCAGAAATCGCGCCCGCCTAAACCAGCCTTTCCCTCCAACGACTGGACACATATTCTGAGCCGCATCCGCCCCAGCCGGCCCCTGGTCCTGTCCATTGCAGGAGTCGTGGCTGGCGGGACTCTGATCTACGCGCTGGCCTTCAGCTCGGTCTATGGCCGGATGAACAGCCGCATCGAAGCTTCGCGCTGGATGTATCAGAATCTTCCCCAGGGCTCGATGCTCGCGAATGAACATTGGGATGACTGGCTGCCCATTGGCGGCCTGGATGGCAACAGCTCTTATGGCGACCAGGGCATGTTCAAATCAGTTGAGATGGCGAACTATGAGGACGACAACCCTGATAAATTAAATAAGATGGTGGATAACCTGACCCAGGCGGACTACATCATACTCTCGAGCAACCGCCTGTATGATTCGATCCCGCGCCTGCCCGTGCGGTATCCACTGACCTCGCGTTATTACAAGTTGCTGTTTAGTGGCGACCTTGGCTTTGAGCGCCTCAAAGACTTTACTTCGTATCCCACATTTTTGGGAATTCAATTCCCCGACCAGGTCGCCGAAGAATCCTTCAGCGTTTACGATCATCCCCGCGTCCAGATCTTTCAAAAGACTGCCGCATTCGATCCCACAAAAGTTCGTCAGGAACTGAGTAAGGGCATCGTATGGGAAGATGTTGTGCATCTACGACCACTTGAAGCAAGTGCAACCTCAAAGACTCTTGAACTGACGACAAAAGAGGAAACGCTCTATCAACAGACAGCGACCCGCTCCAGTACAGAGGTCAATGAAGGAAGTTGGGGAATGCATCTTCCGGTTCTGGCCTGGTTCCTGATCCTTGAGTTAATTGGACTGATCGCCCTGCCGCTTACATTTATTGTCTTCAAGCCCTTTTCCGACCGAGGCTATAGTTTTAGTAAAGCCATCGGCCTTCTGGTCGTCGCCTGGGGAGCATGGCTGATCGCCAGCGTTCGCCTCGCCCCCTTTACCTGGTGGACAATCCTGGCGGTATTGGCATTGCTTGCCCTTAGTTCCACTCTATTAATAGGACAGCAGAAATGGAACGAGTTATTGTCGTTCTTGCGAGCGCGCTGGCAGCTTATCCTTCTGGAAGAAGTTTTATTTTGGCTCTTTTTTGCCCTCTTGCTCACGATTCGTTTTCATAACCCGGACTTGTGGCATCCCGGCATGGGTGGAGAAAAACCGATGGATGTGGCGTACCTCACAGCAATTGTGCGGACGCCCTATTTCCCTTCCTATGATCCCTGGTTTTCCGGCGGATATATTAACTACT
>DATFQC010000474.1:0-6379 GCA_035264425.1 Anaerolineales bacterium | reverse complement strand
TCGAGTCCTTGAAATTGGTCATGGTCCCGGGCATTTGCAGCGGATCCTTCTCAGCCGGAACCTGTTCACTGTTGGAATAGATGAATCCGCGCAGATGGGTCGGCTCGCACAACGCAATTTGACGGGTTTTTTGGGCTCGGGAATAAACTATCTCGATAATGCCTATACGCAAATTCGCCTAACTCGGGGAATGGCCCAGAAGCTCCCCTTTCCAAATGCATCATTCGATACGATTGTCGCGACGTTCCCTACACAATACATTACTGACCCGGACACATTAGCGGAAGTGAAAAGATGTTTATCAAACAGAGGCAGGCTCATCGTCCTGCCTACAGCGCTGCCTACGAATCCATTTTTGGAATGGCTTTTCAAAGTCACTCATCAAAGTCCCATGGAGGCTATCGAAGTTGTCAAAACGAAACTCAGGGAGCCATTTGTAGAGGCAGGGTTTGAGTCTGAAGTCAAAGTACTTGATGTAAAATCAGGAATATTGCTGCTTGTCCTGGCAACCAACACAACGCACTGAACGAAATGCAGTGCACTCAACGCAGGGAAAAAAGGTATATTTATGCTCAAAAAACTACGCGAGCCCGTCAATAGTCTTACCCATTGGGGCGGTGCAATTCTTGCATTGATCGGATTGATTGCTCTACTGATTGTTGGTTGGGGCACACCCGCCAAAGTCGTTTCGCTGCTGGTCTACGGTGTAAGCCTCATTTTTTTATTTTCTGCAAGTGCCACTTATCACATGGTACGCGTCAAGGAGAAGGCTCTGGAGGTTTTCCGCAAGATTGACCACGCCGCGATTTATTTCCTCATCGCCGGGACCTATACTCCATTTTGCGTGAATGCGTTTTCAGGTTTCTGGAAGTGGGGAATGTTGAGTATTATCTGGTCACTCGCTTTGATTGGAATTATTGTGAAAGTGTTTTATATCCGCGCGCCGCGCTGGCTCAACGCCGGGATTTATTTGGTGATGGGCTGGCTGTGTATTGCCGCCATCGGACAGATGTTGGCTGTTCTGCCTGTATGGGTGATTAGTTGGCTGATCGCCGGTGGCCTGATTTATACCTTAGGAGCGGTGGTATATATTACAAAAATATTCAACTTTATCCCTGGTGTATTTGGGTTCCACGAAGTCTGGCACATCTTTGTGGTGCTGGCCGCAGCCGCGCATTTTGTTGCAGTGCTGGGAGTGGTACTCTAGAAAGCGATTGTGACTTGATTATTTAAGTATCTGAAACAGGTTACTGTAATCATCTGTCCATAATTTAATACTGTTGGAATACCCACTTAAATCAACTGTATGTTTCAAGATCGCAGGAACTTTAAGCAAGGCAGGATCGCGTGTGAGCAAAATCCAGTGGGAAATATAACCACCTTTTGAATCCCCATCATAGTTAACACGAACCATGCTCAAATGATAATATTGAGCCAATTTCCAAAAGATGGGCTGGAGATCAAGATGCAGGTTGGTGATATGTGCAGCAATGATTCCATCCGGTGCCAGGTGAGCAAGATACAACGCGAATGCCTCTTTGGTGGCCAAATGAACCGGGATGGAGTCACTGCTGAAAGTGTCCAGCACGAGCACGTCAAAGTTTTGCGGATGCCCCTCGCCTAGCTCCTCTTCAAGCGAAATGCGCGCATCGCCCAAAACGGTCGTGATATTTGCCTGGCTGTCTTTGAGGAATGAAAAATAATTCCCCTTTCCCTGGGCCAGATCGATTACAATGGGATTAATTTCATATAGGTAGTAATCATCACCGGGGCGGCCGTAAGAAACCAGTGTCCCAATCCCCAAGCCAAGGAGGCCAACTCGCATCGGTTCATTCATTTTGTACTTCGGGTGATTGAGAATTGCCAGACCGGCGCCACTTTCCTGAACATAATAGGTGGTGGGCACATTTCGCAGACTCGAGTTGACAAATTGCAGCCCATGGACAGTAATTCCATGCGACATCAAATCGACCTCTTGAGGCGGATTTCCCACTTGTGCCTGACGCACGCGGATTACGCCATAGAAATTCCGTTTTGTATATAACGCACCTGAAAAGTAAGTGCTAAGAATGGCAAGCATCATGGTGACCAAGCCGAATACAGTAAGTACAAACCTCGCGCGGGCAACAAAGTTTCCCACACGATTCTTTCTCAGGATTGTGAGCAAAATTGCAACGGTCATAGCCAGTCCAACAAAGAATTCCCAGTAGCCGTTGAAAATCAGGGGAGCAATTAAGCTGACGAATAGCCCACCCAGGGCGCCACCCACCGAGACCATCAGATAAAACAAAGTGAGATGCTCGGCATAAGGTCGCAAAAGATACAATTCTCCATGACAGAGCATACAGGCGGCAAACAGCAGTAAGCAATAGGCAAGAAGCTGCCAGTAGATATGCAAGTTTGTGGCATTGAGCATAACAAACACGGTCAAGGCGGCAGAGAAAACAAATAGGATGGCATAAAACCTGCGATGATACCCTCGCTCACCAGAAAAGGTCAGGATGAACGAAAACAGATAGATGGCCAGCGGCAGCACCCATAGAAATGGGATCACTGCCACTTCCTGAGTGATCTGATTTGTAACAGATAACAGGAACAGTGATGCGGTCGCGCTGAGCGTCACCCATAACGATATTAAGGCAAAAGAAGGCTTCTCCATTAATGAAACAGAATCAGCCTTCGACTGCATAGTAACGGTGACACGTGCGCTTCGAAGCGCGATCCAGCTGGCCAGAAATCCAAACAAGGCAAAGCCGACCGACCATATCCATCCCTGGAGGCGGAGGGAAAGGATCGGTTCAATCAGGAAGGGATACGTTAGCAAGCCAAGTAACGAGCCAACATTGGAAAGTGCATACAGCCTTGTATAGGATCGCTGCGGAAAAAGCCGGCTGAACCAAGCCTGCATAAGCGGGCCATTAGTGGCAAGAATGAAATATGGCAGCCCAACGGAAATAGTAAGCAACTTAAAAATCTCGAGAATTGGTGAATTTCCTGGATCCGGCTTCCAGGTTGAATCCGGTGTAATGGGCGACTTCCAGGTCAATGAAAACAGGACCAAAAGGAGCAGGGCAATAGTGATCAGTGTAAGGTGAACTATAGGTTGTCGCCGGGCTCGTACTCGCTCGATCAGCCAATAAGCATAAGCATAACCACCCGTTAGCAAAACTTCGAAAAACAGCATCAAGGTTGACCAGACCGCGGGCGTGCCGCCAAACCAAGGCAAAATTAATTTCCCGATCATGGGCTGGATTTGAAAAAGCAGGAACGCTGAAAGAAAAATGCTGATGGCAAATATAAGCATTATGGTTAGTCAATGGAATAGCTTTGAAGCAGGTAAATTGTAACTGGAAAAAAGTTTCATCAAGAAAACGGTCGGGATGTTCTCCCGACCATTCACAGCGTATAAGAAGATCAAAATCTATTGTTTCCGAATCAATCTTGCGCCTGTAAAAACAAGGAGGCCCACAACCACCAGGAAGGATAGCATAAACAAAATGGAACTATTTTGCGCAGGAGGCACACTTGACGTCACCGGTTCGGCAACTGGCAGGGATCCATTTTCAGGAACGACTGCGGGGGCAAATGTTGGAATGAGACCGAATTGTACGTCAGATTGATCCTGAATACTATTGCTTTCATTATTTTCCACTGCCGCTCCCCACACTTTGATTGTTGGACTCATGACCGTATGATGCTCGCTCTTGGCACGAAAATTGTATTCACCAGTGGGCAGATCGGGCGGTAAAACAATGACTTGTGTGAACACTCCTTCCACATCGGCGGTTACCTCATTCAATGGGATCAGGATGTCTGAGCGCGTCAGAGAAAGGATTACCAATTCATCATAATCAAAGTCAACCCCGCGCACCTCAACGACTCCACCCGGATTTATGCGTTCCACGCTGATTTCAAGGCGCGGTTCAGTACCGTGAGCAAAGGCAGGCTGTATCCAGCAAACCGCAAAGATGAATGCACTGACGCAAAAGAAAGCTTGGAGAATTTTCTTTTTCATTTCAATAGATTGCGAGCCAGAGTTGTTAACTCTGGCTCGCAATATTCTACTTGATTTACGAAAGGTTGGTTACGGTGAATCGACTGGGCAGGCAGGAGCTACTGAGGTGTCTGAGTCGGTGCAGTGGATCCGGCCCTGGATTGCTGGGCTAACTACTCCACCAGGCTGGGCTACGATGTAATCTGCAAGATCCTGATCGAGGATATCCTGCGTTGTGATCCGGCTCCTGAAGTTCTGATAGCCGTCGCCGCCACTAGCGGTAAAGTCGTTCGTGGTCAGCGTATACGTCGCAGAAGAGCTGAAGTCGATCGGTGCGCCGGTGCAGCTACCATCCGCCGCTTGCCGAACTGCACTTAGCACACGACTGCCGGTGCCAGGAATCGCCGTGGGTGCCGCCGTGAAGGAAATGGCGGCAGCTTGGATGTCAAAGGTGAAGCAGAGGCCGGAAACCTGCCCGAAGCGGCCATTGCCGGTATTTGGCAGCGAAGATACAGCCGTCTCAAGATAATCTTTGAGCTCTGCTCCGTTAATAGCCAGCGTCGCTGACACGTTTCCAAACGGCAGCACACCGAGTACCTGGCCTCTCGTGATCGGGTAGTGACCCGCGTTGGGAACAGGGTAGAGGCTCGCTGGGCAGAAATCGCTGGGGTTGGGGTCTGCCCCGCCCACAGGGCACGTCAGGTCGGCACGCAAGCCGCCCGAGTTGGTGAGCGCAAAGTCTGTCGCATAAGCTGTGCGGATCGCATCTGCAACCAGGTCGCCGACAAGCGACTCACAAGCACGCCCATCCACCCGACCGGTCGCTGCTGCACAGGCATCCCCACGTGGGATCACGACTGTCGACTGACCTACAACGGTGTTGAAGATCGGAGCGAGCTGAGCATTCAGGTCGTTAATACGTGCTTGGATCGTTGGGTCAGGTGTCACACCAATGTCCCAGGGCTTATGGAAGTCGGCTGTCTTATAAACAACTTTCTTCAAGTTTGTATCCACAACCAGACGAACTCGCGTAAAGCGAATGCCTTTGCTGCGGTTTTCTGTGACCAGCACCCCGTTGGATAGGGTAGTCACGACTTGGAAGTCACTATGATCACCGATCACTGCATCTACATTCGTCACGTTATTCGCCAGATCAATCAATGGACCGGTTGGGCTCGTCAAGGTTCCGGCCGTTGCACCAAGATGCCCGATAGCAACGATCACACTAATCTTCTTGGCTTTCAATTTCGCAGCTTCTGCATTAACCGCGGCCAGGGAATTGGCAACATGGAAGGGATCAAATGCGGTTGGCGCAACGAGTGTTGGCGCATCATCATTCGTGAAACCGACAATGCCAACTTTGACACCACCAAAGGAAGTGTCAAAGACCTGAGATGGCTTCCACTCTGCTGGAGTCTTGCCATTCGCATCGACCACATTGGCAGATAAAAATGGGAACTGAGCCAATGGGATGAGTGTATTCCGCAAATAGGCTGAGCCTTTGTCAAAGTTATGATTACCCAATCCATCCGCACCAATCCCCATCATGTTCATAATCTCGATGGTTGGTGTATCACCGAAGAAGTTAGAGATTGGCGGAGTCGCACCGACTGAGTCACCGGCCGCGATCGTTAAGGACCCATTTGGCGCTTCCGAACGGTAGAGGTCGAACCATGGCTTCAGGAAGGCCGAGCCGCCAATAGTGAAGGTGGGACCAAGAGTATCCGCTGCCTCTGTCAACGGCACCAACTGACCATGGTAGTCACTGATGTCAAGGATCGTGATTTCTCTATATTGTCCGGGGGTCGGTGTGAGATTATAGAGAATGCGTCCACGTGCATTCTGCGGACCGGGAATACCCATGAGGAAGGCAAGGGTAGGCGCCAGGTCAACGGCGCGGACTCCTGCAATAGGAGTTGCCTGTTTCCGGATGCCGGGGCCCGATGCGACAAATGTTGCGTGCATGTTGATATTGCCCGTCAGGTTGACGTAATCAGGCAGGAAACCATGCTGTCCAAAGAAATGCGACAGGGCGATGGCTACACCATTCGTTCCCGCGTCCGACTGGTACGGCGGCATCGTGACAACGACGACATCACCACTGCGGTTTGGGTGCAGCGAGTCGGAACCATCCACGTTCCGCAGCTCCTCTTTCTTCATGATCTTCATGATCACCTGCTTGCCCGGGTTTGCCGGGTCAGTCAGGTTCTGAAAGGCGTTGATGATCGCTGTTCGAACATCCTCGTAAGTTGGGAAGCTGGGAGTGGCTGTCGACTGGAGCCGAGCAGAATTAATGTAGATCTGGATCGTGCCGCCAGCCCAACATGCCTTTGTAATATCAGCTAAAGGAGTCGTGGCTGGAGCGGTGGGCACAAAGGCACTGCA
>DATFQC010000473.1:0-3905 GCA_035264425.1 Anaerolineales bacterium | reverse complement strand
GCACGCGCGGAGACAAACTCAGGTGTCTGTTCCGGCTGGGGTTGTGAGGTAGGTTCAGAAAAAGTCATGCAATGTGACCTTGGATGAATCTGGCTGTTCAATTATACAGGATTGTCAGATGGGGGAGGCGCCCATGACTTTTGAGCCAGTCTGTTTATTTCCCAAGCGATGCGTTCTCGCGTTATTGACATGTATTCTGCATCGGTTATAATACCGTCCGCACAAAATAGTCGACCGACTGAATGGCAGAGCAATTGCCTCTTGATCAGTGGTCTCGCTAAAAAAGTTGCGCTTAGCACTTATGGCTCCGTAGCTCAATGGTAGAGCAGTTGACTCTTAATCAATTGGTTGAGGGTTCGAATCCCCCCGGAGTCACCAAAACGACTTGGTTTAAGAAACCAGGTCGTTTCAATTTTATAATCCTAAACGTTTGATTATACACGTTCTGGGCAAGGGCAGAAGGTTAGAAATGCCTATCAGTTCTGGCTCGGGAAGCAAGCAGGTTGAGATCACGGCGACGACGTACCTGTTATCATAGATAGTTTATTGGGTAAATAAGAGGCCCTCAGATTAGCAGATTCAACCCTGATTTCTTATATCAAAATATAATTAGAATAATCTGATGTAATCTTTAGCTGTTGTTCGAGCAATCTGCGCCAGGCTTTTGAACATCGAGCTGATCAAAGAAGGAGTCGTGATGGCAAAAATACTTGTGACGGGTGGAGCTGGATTTATTGGCTCTCATGTCGTAGACCTGTTCCTCGCAAAGGGATATGAAGTGGTCGTTGTGGATGATCTTTCTACAGGAAGACTTTCCAATCTGAATCCCCAGGCGAAGTTTTATCAAATTGATATTCGCAGTCCCAAGATTCATAATGTGTTCGCTGCAGAAAAGCCCGATTACATCAGCCATCACGCTGCACAAATGGATGTGCGACGCTCAGTCGTGGAACCGTTATTTGATGCAGATGTCAATATCTTGGGTTCCATCAATCTAATTGAATGTGCCCGCGAATTTGAAGTAAAGCACTTTGTTTATATCTCGAGTGGAGGAGCAGCGTATGGAGAGCCAGAGCGACTTCCCTGTAATGAGGAACACCCGATTAACCCCATTTGCCAGTATGGGGCCAGCAAGCATACTGTCGAGCATTATCTTTATATGTATCATGTGAACTATGGTTTGAACTATACCGTACTGCGCTATCCCAATGTTTTTGGCCCTCGGCAGAATCCAGAAGGGGAGGCCGGTGTGGTCGCAATCTTTACGGGAAAAATGCTGGCGGGTGAAGGGGTGGTTGTCAACGGCGATGGAGAGCAAACACGGGATTTTGTCTATGTAGGGGATTGCGCATATGCCAACTACCTGGCCTTGGTGAAAGATCATCAACCGGGAATCTATAATTTGGGATGGGGTCGGCCAACTTCGATCAATGATATTTTCTTTGCATTGGCTAACATTACGGAATATCCTCACCCCATTCAGCACGGCCCTGCCAAAGTAGGGGAAACGCGACATATTTATCTGGATGCCAAAAAAGCAGCCAGGGAACTGGGTTGGATGCCGACTGTCACCCTTGAACAAGGTTTGGAAAAGACCGTCGCTTATTTAAGAGACTCAGAACAGGTTCGCTGAGGCAGACTTATTATTATGCTGAATAACGTCCGTCTCTATCTGGACCGCCAGGCCTCTTCCCCCTTTCGATATATTTTGGAACAGACCCTAATGTTCCTCCTTGGATGGATTCCCACGATCCTCGGAGTGGGAGTTCGCGGCTTGTTCTACAGGCTAATCCTCCGCATGGAAGGTCTGGCTGCGATTGAAAGCCGCGTTCGCCTACGATTTGCAGATCAGATCAAGCTCGGTCAGGGCGTTTACCTGGATGAAGGTGTTTATCTGCATGCCTGCCCCCAGGGAATTGAGATTGGGCCTCGTACCATTGTCATGCATGGCGCGGTCCTGCATGTCTACAATTTTCGAGACATGCCGCAATCAGGTATCAAAATTGGTAGCGACAGTCTGATCGGGGAGTATTCAGTGATCCGCGGGCAGGGAGGAGTTCAGATCGGAAACCGGGTATATACATCGCCTTTTACTCAGATCATCGCGGTCAATCATGTTTTTGATGATCCGAATCATCCCTTCGTCCAGCAGGGGATCACCGCCGAAGGGATCATCATCGAAGATGATGTCTGGCTGGGTGCAGGGGTCATCATCACGGATGGTGTGAAAGTAGGGAAGGGCGCAGTCGTCGCGGCTGGAGCGGTAGTCACGAAAGATGTGCCGCCTCATACTGTGGTTGGAGGCGTTCCGGCCAAACTAATCAAGACAATTGATGGAAGTATAAGCAAACCTAATCGAATCATTTATCACTCACTTGAGGATGGCAATCCATGACGGTCTTGTCCATTGTGATTCCTGCCTACAATGAAGAAAATGGAATTGCTGAAATTGCTGCGCGCGTCCTTTCCATTACACCTGCGCTAAAAAAGGTGGGAGTGGATCAGCTGGAGCTGCTCGTCGTGGATGATGGTTCAAAGGATCGCACCGCGGCAGTGGCAGCGGCTATCCCGGGGGTAAGCCTGATTCACCATCCCCAAAATAAGGGATACGGCGCGGCGCTCAAGACAGGTTTCTCAAAAGCCAGTGGGGAACTGATTGGTTTCCTGGATGCAGATGGAACCTATCCTCCTGAATATTTTCCGCAGTTGTGCCAGGCGGCGTTGGATGGGCATGATCTTGTCATCGGCTCTCGTATGGCTGGCGAAGATAGCAAAATGCCTTTCACGCGACGCGTAGGCAATTTCTTTTTTGCTAATTTACTCACGTTGCTCAGCCGTCAAAAAGTGACTGATAGCGCCAGCGGAATGCGCGTATTCAAACGCGAAATCCTGGAACAAATCTATCCCCTTCCCAATGGCTTGAATCTGACTCCTGTGATGAGTACACGTGCCGTCCATGAAGGCATAAATATAAAGGAAATCCCAATCCCTTACAGCGAACGAGTAGGTCGCTCGAAATTGAGCGTGATCCGCGACGGGCGTATCTTCATGCAAAGCATGCTTTGGACTGCGCTTTCTTATAACCCCGTCAGAATATTGGGTTTACTGGGCCTGGGAGGATTAGCAGTTGCAGGCGTTGTCTTTTTGTGGATTCTTTATGTAAGGCTTCACGGGGTGACCACTCTAGGTCCGTGGGGTGTTGCCGTTTTATTTCTGGCCTTGATCTCAACCGTCACAGGCGTCAACCTCTTTGCGCTGGGGATTACATTCAACTATCTGGTTGCCCTGTTTTATAAGAAGCCCATACCGCAAGGGTTATTTGGGAAGCCTATTTTTAAGACACCTCTCGATAAGCAGTTTGGCTGGATGGGCACGGTAGCTATCCTGGCCGGGCTCGCTATTGGCGTTACGGCTTTGGGACTGGGTGTGCAGGGCTGGGAGATCAAGCGCTTATGGTTTTATATGGTCGGGAGCGCGATGATCTTCTTAGTAGGTGTACAGCTTGTGGTCTATTGGTTGTTATTGAGAATTTTGGAAGAGCTCAGTCAAAGGGAAGCACTGACAAGACAGGATCAGGGTTTTAGTGAATAACAATTATGGTTTTCTGATTAACTTTGAATGTAGGGCGCCAGAAATCACCCGAACCGCATGGAAGCAGATTTTAGGCCCCGAGGAGAGTTTGGATGCGCATATTCATTCTTTAAAAGTCAAGGTCTCCCGACTTTGACAGTTCAACGACCGGAGTCGTTGATTCTATTGGGAACACATTGCGACCTTTTGATCATTTTTGCGTATAGAAAGTACAAGGAGCGCAAGTGAATGATGAACTTGCCTGGGTTCTCCAGGCACAGCAAGGCAACGACGAAGCGTTTGCGAAGCTTGTCGAGGAACATCAAACGCACGTC
>DATFQC010000472.1:0-2175 GCA_035264425.1 Anaerolineales bacterium | reverse complement strand
ACTTGCAAATGGGATATACTTTCGATATGCCTGATAACGCGCGTGAACAGATCGGCATCTTTGGTGGGACATTCGACCCACCCCATCTTGGGCATCTCATCCTGGCTTCGGAGGCGCGTTTTCAACTCGGTTTAGACCGTCTGTTGTGGATCCTTACGCCCGACCCTCCCCACAAACAAGATCAAACCATCACGCCAGTAGAGCACCGGCTGGCAATGGTGACTCTTGCCATTCAAGACAATCCTTCGTTTGAATTGTCGCGCGTCGAGCTGGATCGACCCGGCCCTCATTACACATTGGACACTGTGGAAATCATTGCTGACCAGTATCCCGAAGCAGACATTACGCCCATTATTGGGAGTGACTCATTGCGTGAACTTCCCACTTGGCATCAACCCAAAGAAATCCTATACGCCTGTCACTGGGTGGGTGTGATGCGCCGGCCTGGCGAGTCAGCCAATCTTGAGGCGCTGGAGCGCGAATTGCCCGGGATCAGTTCCAAGGTCCATTATGTGGATGCACCGCTTTTGGAAATCGCATCCCGCGAAATAAGAGAGCGCGTCGCGACCAGAAAACCATTCCGTTACTACCTGCCACCGCCTGTCTACAACTACATCAACGAGCACCATCTCTATCAGCAACCTGAAGCTGTCAATCGAAAATAGTAGCCAGCAGGGTGATTAGCTTGGCTGATCACGCCATTGCTGCTTGATCTGCTTACCTCCAATCGATTCTAATGCCGAGGAAAAACCAGAGGGAAAATTGTTCAGCCTGTCCGGATAAGTATTGTCCTCCTCTAATTTCTCGAATTTTCCTGTACTAAAAATTATATATAATTTATAATGACGGGCACTGCGAAAGGTGCCTGATGTTTATTTCTCCCCAGACAACTGAAGATAATGAATTAATTCAAAAAAGGCCTCTCAAAGAGGACATTTTTGATGTGCTACACCAGAAAATCATCTCGGGTGTGTACAAACCCGGCGACTGGTTACGACAGGATGATATTGCCACGCAACTGGGAGTCAGCATGACGCCCGTACGTGAAGGCTTTGATTTGCTGGTTTCCGCGGGACTGGCGGAGCGTGTCCCCTATCGAGGGGTGCGAGTGCGCCAAATGTCCACCAAAGATGTGGTGGAAGCGTATGGCTTGCGGCTTGTTCTCGAAGCGATCATTGCTCAGGAAGCTGCCCGCAACATAACGGATGAGCAGGTTCAGGATCTGGAAAGAATGCTCAACGAGATGAAAACGCATGACACCCTCAAAGAAATGTCAGACGAACGAAAATTGAGTCGTGAATTCCATGCAGCCATCGCGGACGCCTCAAGAAATGAACTGTTGATCAAGTTATATGCGATCGTTGCAAACGCATTTCCTGACTGGCTTTTGTATGAGGCACTGTTCCGAAATCCGGAGCTGCTGGCCGATAGCACAGCCAATACGCTCAAGGAACATATTGCGATCGTGGAGGCCCTCAAAAAAAGAAATGGGGAGAAAGCAGCCCAGAAATCCATTGAGCACGTGATGGACTCGGGTAAATGGCTTGAGGAATATCTGGGTATCCCCGCAAAATTACTAAATGAAAAAGAACAACAGGTTTCATCCCTGCTGAAAAAAGAAGACAAGGAGATTGCAACGTGATGGAAAACGTAGTTATTGAAGAATTATATAAGGAAATGGCCCAAAGCATTATTGATGGTGAGGCAGAGATAGCTGTATCGCTCGCGGAAAAGTCCATTGAACTGCAGATGCACCCATTGGAGACGATCACAAAAGGATTTGTGGTGGGTGTCAATTACATCGGCGATCAATTCGGCAAAGGCGAAGCTTTTTTGCCGGAGCTGGTCATGGCGGGCGAAGCCATGAAGGCTGCGGTCGCCGTCCTCGAACCGGAATTGCTCAAACTGGGCGAAGCACGTGAAGTAATGGGACGGGTCGTCCTGGCCACGGTGGAGGGAGATATTCACGAAATTGGCAAAACCCTGGTGGGCACAATGCTTAGCGCTTCCGGTTTTGAAGTATTTGATATTGGTGTGGACGCGCCGGCCGAGAAAATCATCGGGAAGGCGATTGAAGTCGATGCCCAGATCATCGGCATGAGCGCGTTGCTCACAACAACGATGGTGCGTCAACGTGAAGTCATCCAGGAGTTGGATAAAGAGGGGCTTCGTCCA
>DATFQC010000471.1:0-3515 GCA_035264425.1 Anaerolineales bacterium | reverse complement strand
TGTTCAAAAGCTGTCCTAACAGGTGAAAGGAGGTAGGCTATCAAAGAGTTGGTCTAAGTACCGTTGACATGAAGAGTTACGTCAAACTTTTTATCTGAAGGAGAAGAAACCATGCGTACGTTACACAAAATCGCTTTGTTTACCCTGGCATTCCTATTTCTTATAGGAGCGACAGGCTGCGCACCTAAGGAAGCCGCGGCCGGGCCTGTTACCATTCATATTCTGACGATGGATCAGGCCGGTCTGAAACCAGCCGAGATTGATCAAATTGCCCGTGACTTTGAAGCCAAGAACCCAGACATCAAAGTGAATATGGAATATCTCGGGTACGATTTTATCCACGACAAGATCACGACCGGCATGGCTGCCAACCCGCCCGCCTATGACGCGGTGATGATCGATGTGATTTGGCCGGATGAGTTTATCAAGGCTGGCTATCTACTCGATGTTACCAGTCGCGTCACGCCTGAGATGAAATCAGGGATCTTCCCGGCATCCTGGAATGGTGTGACCCGCAACGGCAAGATTTATGGCATGCCCTGGTTGATGGACGTGAAATATTTCATGTATAACAAGGATATGCTGCAAAAGGCCGGTATCACCGATCCACCCAAGACCTGGGAGGAATTGGTTGATCAGGCCAAGACAATTAAGGAAAAGGGCATCGTGGAATTCCCCATCGTCTGGTCGTGGAACCAGAAGGAAGGCGTCGTTTGTGATTATGCCGTTCTGCTCTATGGCAACGGTGGGTCGTTTGTCGATGCAAGTGGCAAACCCGCATTTAACAATGACAAAGGTGTGGAAGCCCTCGCGTGGATGAAGCAAACGATTGATGATGGCTTGAGCAATCCTAGTTCCGTATCGTCAGATGAGAATGCCGTTCGAGATAACTTTATCGCGGGTCAATCTGCTTTCGCCGTGAACTGGTTATTCCAATATAGCGATTCAAATGATGCCTCGAAATCAAAGATCGCTGGACAGGCTGCTTTTGCTCCAATGCCTGTATTCCAAGCCGGCGCGGACGCGGGCGTCAAGGGCTCCAGCGTGGATGGTTCCAGCTCGTTTGCCGTGATGGCAACTACTCCCTACCCAGACCAGACCTGGAAATTCCTGACGTATCTGGCAAGCAATGAAGTGCAGACCAAGTACTCTGCAGAGATGCTGCCGATCTGGAAGGCCGATTTCGAAGGCGATGCCCTAAAAACATTGGAAGGAGCAACTCCGACCAACCCGATCACTGTACCAGCGTTTCTGTCACAATTCCCCTTTGCCAATGAACGTCCTACCGTGCCTTATTACAACGAAGCCTCAGCCGCATTGCAACTCGCCATTCAGGAAGCCCTGACGGGTGTGAAATCCCCCAAGGATGCTCTGGATGAGGCCGCCGCCAAATGGGTTGAGCTTGCAGGTCAATAGTCTATAAGGAGATCATGAGTGGATTTGCGCAAACGTGCAAATCCACTCATTTTTTCAATCATGGCAATAACCTCGACGAAAAGAAGCCTCACCTTAAAACAACAGGATGCCCGTGCTGCCTGGCTATTGCTCACGCCAAGCTTATTGGTCATGCTGGGTGTTACTTTATGGCCCGTTGTTTCCACTTTTATCCTGAGTTTTTTTCATGCGCCGCCGGGCATCAACCAGGTACGAACGTTTGTGGGTTTTGCCAACTATATTGAGATGCTCAGAGATCAGCTATTTTGGGAAACCATTGGACGTACCCTCCACTTTACGGTTGTCTCTGTAGGTCTGGAGTTGGTTATAGGATTGGCAATTGCCCAGCTCATTCACTCACATCCCTGGGGCTGGCAGTTTTTGCGGCTCAGTCTGATCATTCCCTGGGCGGTGCCAACCATTGTCAATGGCGCCATGTGGCGCTGGATCTACAGCTCTGATTTCGGAGCCTTGAACGGGCTACTCATGCAATTGGGTCTGATCAAACATTATGTGCCCTGGCTGACGCTGCCCAACATGGCCATGAACCTGGTGATTGTGGCTGATATCTGGCACACCATGCCGTTCGTCGCGTTGGTTTTGCAGGCTGCCCTGGCAACACTCCCGGAAGATTTAGATGAGGCCGCGGCAGTGGATGGTGCCAATGCCTGGCAGCGTTTCTGGCAAATCCGTATGCCTTTACTGCGACCAGCCATTCTTGTTGCCCTGATCGTCCGCACTGTGGATGCCTTCCGCGTCTTCGATATTGTTTACATTATCACGAGTGGTGGACCCGCTTATAAAACGCTGACCATTACTTATTTGACCTATCTAAATTCATTCGCATTTGGAAAACAGGGAACCGGTGCGGCGTTGTCTTTCCTGATCTCCGCCTTCACAATTATGATGGCGCTGATTTATATTCGCTTCCTGTATCGTCCTGAGGAGACTCAATAATGCATTACCGCAAGCTATTTCGCAAAGTACTATTGTTTCTTCTCACGCTGCCAGTCTATTTCTTTATTTTCTTTCCTCTGCTTTGGTTGTTTAGTGCCAGTCTCTCCAACCAGGTGGAATTGTTTTCGGTACCGATCCATTGGATTCCCCAGCATCCCACGTTTCAAAACTATTTTGACATTTTCTTTCCCAGTCTGGCTGCCTCCTCTGTTCCACGAACCTTTGCTACGGCTTTATTAAATTCCATCAAGATTGCCTCGGCGGTGACGCTCATTTGCATTTTCATTGGAAGCCTGGCGGCCTACGCGCTGGTGCGTATCCCCTTTAGATTTAATCGCCCGATCCAGCTTGGCATTATCGCAACCCGCATGATTCCCGAAGTATCACTGGTGCTGCCCCTCTTTATCATTGCTTCAAGCCTGCAATTGATCAATAAGCCTAGCGTGCTCATCATTACCTATATGAGTTTTGCCTTGCCCTATGCCATTTGGCTCATGGCTGCTTACTTTCAAACAGTTCCCATCGAGCTGGAAGATGCGGCTCGCCTGGATGGCTGTACGCGCCTGGGTATTTTATTCCGCGTGGTCATGCCCATCTCCGTGCCTGGATTGGTTTCTACAGCGATGTTCGTGTTCCTGCTGGCCTGGGATGAATTTTTCTTTGCCCTGATCTTCACCAGCACGCTGGCTGCCAAGACCGTCCCCGTCGCGATCGCAGAATTTGTCGGCCGCTATGTAGTGAATATCAATGGGATGATGGCGGGAGGGATTCTTGCAGCGGTTCCACCTGTCCTGGTAGCCCTTATTTTCCAACGTTACATAGTGAGAGGTATGACAGCTGGAGCTGTAAAAGGATAATCGCAAAATGAACCATACCTTCCCGCGTTTTGATTTGCAAGGACAGATAGCGTTAGTAACGGGTGCTGCGCGTGGCATTGGGCATGATTGTGCCCTGGCTTTAGCGCATGCCGGCGCCGATGTAGCATTGGGATTGCGCGATGTCCAAACTGCCCACGAGCTGGCAAGTGAAATCGAAGCTATGGGGCGGCGTGCGCTGCGTTTGCAAATGGATGTGACGCGCCTCGATGAAATTCAAGAGGCGGTGGCTTCTACTGTCGAGCATTT
>DATFQC010000470.1:0-3723 GCA_035264425.1 Anaerolineales bacterium | reverse complement strand
TGTCCATTCTCATGCCTACAAAAAGGAGATATGCAAAATGGCTTTTAATTTGAGTTTTATCATCGCCGTCATCGTTGACGCCGTTGTCCTCATGATCGTGTCCAGGCTGAACCTGGGACTGAGTGTCGCCAACTTTACGTCGGCGATCATCGCGGCATTGGTGATTGCTTTAGTCAGTGCAGTCGTCAACTGGCTGCTCGGTGCGTTGGGCATTGGCGTTGGGGGAGGATTGGTCGGCCTAATTATCAATCTGATCGTGGCTGCCGTAGTGCTGATGATCAGCGACAGATTTGTTGCCGGAATGAAGGTCAACGGCTTTGGCGGAGCCATCGTCGCTGCCATCGCAATCGCCGTTGTGAACTGGCTGGTCACCTTGCTTCTTGCCCAGTTAGGGCTCGTCGTCTAGCTTACTTCCACAGAAAACCTAAGACTTCCTATTGATCACCTCTCAGGAAAACGACAAGAGTTAGAAAAGGCAATCTGCCCGACGGAATCGGGCAGATTGCACCAGGGGATGAATTTGCTGGCGCGGTTTTCTCCTGAATCTATTTTGGGGGCCAAATTACGGCGAGATCTCAACAGAAAAGTGTATGGCTTTTTGTCTATGGTATGACCAGCCCTGACTGGGCCGCGACTCCATTGGAGGCGGGGACTCAGGAAGTCATCCGGGGTGGAATGATGGTTCTATTTGAACGAGAAAATTTATTGAGCCCACATGTGCAGGGATAGGCTTACTTCTTCCGCTTGAAGAACTCAACTTCCTGTTCATGTTTCTTCGCAGCCTCACGTGTTTTGAAGGTGCCAAGATTTTTGCGTTTGCCAGTCCTGGGATCTTTCTTTTCCGAATAGAGACGATATTCGCCTGATTTTAATTTTCGTATCATCTTAACGCTCCTTGGGTTGTGTCTTCAACCTTTAGAACGTTCGTTAATTCGGGCTGTTATACCAGGCTGTTTTCAAGGCTCTCCCGTATTTGGGTTTGGTCCAAACACGGGGAAATCATAGTACAGGGAAAAACATCGATTGACCCAAAAATTCTGATTATCAGTCGGGTCTCCGCCCGGACCTGTCCAGGGATCCAAAGCAGCAATGAGAACGGATTGCTCTCCGTTTGCCTTTGCCTGCAGGATCTGGGCATCGGCCTGATCCCATCGTTGGGCAAAACTCATGTAGACGTCGCGGCTTTCATAAAGTGCCGTTGCGTGTATGAGCGCAGACCCTATAATGAAAACGCAAGCACCCATCATTAAACTGGTTGGGAGCGCAGTGGATGGGGCGCTATCACGGGATAACCATTGACCGCTCATCAGGCCGGCCTGGAAAACACTGAGGGCCAGAATAAATGAAGGGACAATCAGTGTACGGGGGTGAGCCATCTCCGATGTGCCATAGATACTGGGGAGGATGGAAAGGAATGAGAGCCCAATCCCTCCCAGGATAGACAGGATGATCCCGTAGCCATTTGAAAGCTTTTTCTCTGATTCGAAGCCGAGCCAGAGCGAGGTCAAGAGCCATGCAATCAGAGCTGAGACCCTGGCTGGCGTGCTCAGGAGGTCCGCTAAATATCCAATGTAGCCATTGGCGCCAATCATAAGAATGCGGACGAGCCCAGGCGGTGGAGGAAAGTTGACCTGGCGCAGTGCTGTGCCCGGCGACATCAACATGATAACCAGAGCAACAGCAGATCCCAGGCTGGCGGCCGCGAGGAAGGAAAACAATGGATCATGGACGAACAAGGTTCTTGTCCATAATCGGAGGACGGTGTAGCCGATGAAAAAAGAAAACAGGACAATACACACAGGCTCATTGAAGCCGGCGAGGATCAGTACGAGCAAGAAACTGGTGATTATTCCCCACACCACAGCTTTCCGGCTCGTCAATTTTATATGTGCCCAATAGAAAAAACCGATCGTAAACGTGGTGAGAATCAGCGAAGGCAGATAGGTACGCATCCCATTCCACCAATACAGCACCTGTGGAACGTTCGGGCTGATCGAAAAGAAAGTAAAGACCGCGGTTGTCCCCAGAGCAATAGATAGGAAAATGCTTTGAGGTTTCCTGCTCTCTGCCTGCAGCAGTTGATATGTAGTGAAGGAAGCGATGGCGGCCCAGATTACCAACAGCGTGGCTGGGAAATAATGTAGTCCATTCACGCCAATATTGTGGATCAGCGAATCGATGGCAAAGGCAGAATAGCGTCCTCCCCAGGTAAGATACTGGTTCCAGACGTAACGCAACATGCCCAGGCGGCGGGAAAAATGGAAGGAACAGAAATCATCTGCAATGAGACGGGTATAACTGCCCAGGTAACTGTGAAGCAACAGAACAAAGGCGGGGAAAACGAGCAGGATAAATGTTAAGAGCTTAATGGAAGACGGGTCATGAGTGGAAACATCCAAAGATTTTGGCCGAGACGATGATTTCATCGATCGCATCCTGAGAGGCAATTATACAATAGGCCCTGAGGAAGCAATCTCAGGTCACAAGGATGACCATCTCGGCATTGGCTCTCACTCAATTTGAGCGTTCATTGGAGGAAGACTATCCATGCACTTGCAGCGCACGGAAGGTAAGGAAGGCCAGGATCAGAGAGGCAAAGATGAACCATCCGAACCACAGCAGATCAGCAATCTCGTTGAACGAGAAGAGTCCGATATGCACGAAGGAAATAAGGGCCGTGGTCACTGTAAAGATCAGCATGCCGGGCAGAATAGCACGCACTCCCAGCCATTTCTCTTGCCGCGCAAACAACAGACTCCCTAATCCATACGATAAAAGCGGACTGGCATACATCTGTGCCAGGACCGGGGTCACCTTCCAGGGCCAGAGCGTGGACATGAACGCGGGAGCAAAGAACAGCAGAATGGCCAGCAATGAGAAGAGAATGCCCTGAGCCAGTAAAAAGCCGCGGGCCGGGCCGGCAAGTTCAAGTCCGGGCAGATCGCCTGCTTCCCTCATAGGAGAGGAACGAAGTGTCATCCACAACGCGATAATGGGGTAGATAATATAAGAGGCGAACCAGATCTGAACGGGGAGCCGGCTGAGGTCAAAGGCACTCAGATTCAACAGCGAGATGATGAATAGCATCCCGGTCCAAATGCCGATCAGCTGCACCGCCCAGCGGACCTCGGCCTGATAGCGAGCGGCCAGGCAGCCCGCCATGAAGACCGCGCCGAAGGCATAGATGGCACCCACGAAGCGGGCGTGTAAGGGAGGCAGGACGAGCCAGGTAAAGATGGAAGCAAGATAGGTGGGATTGAACAGACCTAATATAGCAACTAATAATGCTGCCGCGCAGATTACGGCAAAGAAAATCCTTTGGCCCGTGGTGATGAGTGACATTGTGCTCCTCCTCTTAAACCAATAATTTATAGACGGAACACTGGTTGAGCAATTTGGATTTGCCAGTATTTCGAATGGCTACTTTATATTCAAGAAAAATCCCTCTCGTTTGGGAGAGGGATCATACAATTCTACTCTCTGATCGCCTGGATATATCGTTCAGCGGAGCGCTTCACTGCAGCTTTTGCATCGTTCTTGAGGATGAGATCCCACCAGCCGCCATAGAGGCGATCAAAGTCATAAGGTTCCACTGCCTGGACAATACGCTCAATTGCACTGGCATTCAACGGGATTATGTTGGGATAACTGTACATAAAGCTAACGTAACGACGGTCCTGAGCGACCTGCATGGTATCGCCTATCAGGAGCGCGCCGCGGTCC
>DATFQC010000469.1:0-2928 GCA_035264425.1 Anaerolineales bacterium | reverse complement strand
TTCGCCAGCACGCCGACCGTTAGGCTTACCTGCGCGCCATGGAAAATGCGACTCAGGAGATCGCGCCCATTGGCATCTGTACCCAAAGGGAATTCTGTCCCGCCTCCGCGCTGGAATAAGGTGCTTGGCACGGGCTGCCCATCTGGCGTAAGTCCATCTCGGAATTGCTCTGCTGGATCGTGTGGAGAAATAAGCGGTGCAAGAAGCGCGATCATAATTAGCAACCCAACCAGAACCGCACCGAACATGGCGACGCGGTCACGCCGTAAGCGCCTCCATACCAGCGCGGAGTAACTGACTTCAACCGGCTGTAATGGAGCGAGCTTGTCCTGGGAAGATAGTACCTGGGTGGAGGTGGGTTGCATAATGGCTCGAAGGAAACGTCACACCTGCACTCGATTTGCTTGGCAAATCGTGCAGGTGCAAGTGTTGCGAGGCGATGGATTCTGAAGCAATCTTACGCAGATTGCCACGTTGTCCCAGAGCAGCGCCTCGCAATGACCTCAATTCTATTTACTCATCCACATCGTTTCATAACTGAATAGATGTTCGGGGTGAGTCAGTGTCGGCTGACCATGCAAGTTTTCAGAATGAGCGACCGTGTAGTTTCCGTTGATTACGGGCACCCACACCCCATCGTCCATCAACGACTTGAACAGTTCCTCGTAGCCTTTCATGCGTGCGTCACGGTCGTTTACCGCGAGTAGATCCACAGCTTTGGCATCCACGGTCTCATTGCAATAGCGCGACCAATTCCAGCCGCCCGGCACATTGGAACCACAGCCGAGGATGGGCGTGTAAAAGTCATCAGGATCAGGATAGTCCTGCGTCCATGCCAGACCACCGGACCAAACCAGAGGAGTTTTGCCGTTACCAGCATCGTCAATGACATTGGGAGCCGCCAGTGTGTTAATGGTTAATTTAATACCGACCTTGGCAAGATCCTGCTGGAACGATTCACAAAGTTTCGGCTGTGGGTCAACAGCAATGCATTCAATGCTGGTTTCGAACCCATCTGCAAGGTTTGCCTCACTTAGCAATTGCTTGGCTTTATCGGGGTTATATTCATAGCCTGTATACGCCTTGTCATAGGCAGGCATGAGCGGCGGCAGGATTTGATTGGCAACGGTCGCACGCCCATTGAGCAATTGCACGATACGGTTTTTGTCAATTGCATAGTTCAATGCCTGACGGACCTTGACATTATCAAACGGTTTTTCGTTAACGTTGATGGCGATGTACGTTGTGTTGACTGTCTGCTCCACCTCGATGCGATTTTTCCAGGCCGGGTCACCGGTGATGCGCGTCCAGTCTGCTCCAGGAGGTGGATCACCCATTAATTGGATTTCGCCTTTTTCCAACTGCAATAGCGCAACATCCGGCTCAACGCCTACTTTCAACGTGATCTTATCAATGAAGGGGCGGCCCTCGAAGAAGTAATCAGGATTGCGTTCAAAGACCAGCTGTTGCCCGGCGGTCCAGCTTGCTAATTTATAAGGCCCTGTACCGACGGGTGCATGACCGAAGTTCTCACCAGCCTTATCAACTTCTTCCTTTGGAACAATGTAGGCAAAGTTGATCGCCATTTTGTTCAGGAAGGTGACATCTGGAGCGGTGAGCGTGAACTCAACCGTATTGGCGTCAGGCGCCTTGATGCCCTCCACCGATGTTGCCGTGCCGTCCACGAATTCCTGCGCGCCCTTGATCCCTAGGAAGAAGCCCGCGCCTGGACTGGCAGTTTTGGGATCCAGAACGCGCGTGATCGAGTAGACCACATCGTCTGCAACGAGCTCACGCCCATTATGGAACTTGACGCCTTTGCGGATCTTGAAGGTGTAGGTTAAGCCATCTTCACTGATCTGCGGCAGCGCCTCGGCGATGCGAGGCTGAATGGTGGTGCCACTATCGTAATCAAGCAGGCCGTCGAAAACCATTTTAATGGCAGGCCAGTTGGTCCAGTCGTAGCCGATGGCAGGATCGAGCGTCGCAAGATCATCCTTATAGGCAACGATCATCTCCCCTCCTTTTTGCGGCGTCGAATCGGAGGCAGGAGCCTGCGTTGCTGGCGCAGCTGGAATGGCTCCGCCGCAGGCAGTTAGCGTCATTGCAAACGCTAGGAGCGCGTACAAAAGCATCTTTCGTTTCATGATCTTCTTCTCCTTTGGGACATCAGAATACAATAAACCGCAATCCAGGGGTGATATTGCGGCGACGTCAAATACCTAAAATGCCTCTGAACGAGAACATCGATTTGGTGAAACAAATTGGTGATATAGCGAAGGGTTAATAATTTGCAATTATATCAGACACTCCAGTACCATTATTCTGGTTACTATGGTCAAGAGTCTGGCGCGATACGAAGGCTTGACATCAGAAACAGAAAGCTCACTTCATCAGCTCTAATTTAATTTGATTCAGCCGCTCAAGCAACCTTTGAATACAGCCCTCTTCAATCATTTGAGCCCAGTGCCCATCAGAAAAACGCTCACCCCGCAGACAGAAGGTCAACATGGTTTTGATCTGTGAAAGGGAAGCGGCTTTGATCAGTTCTTCATCCTTGAGCATCTCATACGCCTGCTCGGGATGATAGGCAGTATCCAACCAGCCTGCACTAGATACCAGGCGGAAGAATTCCTCAACCACTGGATTGTAATTTGGATAAGGAACGGTGAAAGAACCGTCTTTCCGCTTTTCACCACCACTCCAGCTTTCAACAGGTACGAAATCTTTTGCGTATAACCGCGGCAAAAAAGCGGTTAGGATTTCAATTTTCTGCACTGTGGATAGTTCATTTTGTTTCATAAGATCTACGTGTGACTTATGTGAATGATCGCATTATACCGAGGCTTCAGTCCCAGCTGTGTCTACTTGTGCGTTTCTCAAGAGAAGTTTTCCCCTTATCAAACCCCTATTGACAAAAAACATCAA
>DATFQC010000468.1:0-4164 GCA_035264425.1 Anaerolineales bacterium | reverse complement strand
AGCCTAAGAATTCGGTCAGGTAATAGGCTGTGTGTTGCGGGTTCGTACCGGCCAGCATTGTACGAAATGCCTCCGCCCAGGCATAAAAAGCAAAACCTAACGACAAAAAGCCGCGCCCGAAATAGTTGGATTCGATAAAATCGAAAGCTAATCCTAGATACGAAAATTTCCAAATCAAAAAGGCTATTAAGGGGGAAAAAGCTAGTAACGCACGTCCCAAGGGTCGAAGCGGGATGCCCTCATGAAAAATTTGCCGCCATTCCAGGTCAAGATCCACCCATTCTCCGATACGAAACCACGTTATTAGCATGGGAATAATGAGTGCTATGCCGACAGCGCGCGTTAAGGTCGCGCCTACTCCAAAGAGCGCCGCAGCAAACCAGTGCTTACGTTTGAGCATCGCCAGGCACGCAAACGCGAGTCCTACGAAAAGGCCTTCCGTGTAAACCTGGAGGAGGAAAAAGCCGGTTGGAAAAACGATGAGATAAAAAGCCGCCCGCAGCGCTCCATCTTCTCCGAGGATATCGCGCGCCATGTCATAAAGCGCCAACATCGCAAGCAATGCCCCCAATGCAGAGACAATAACCCCGGCCAGTGTAGCCGTAGCAATCGGATTCAATCCAAAAACCTTTAGTGGATATGCAAAAATCCGAATCATCAATGGGTAGAAAGGAAAGAACGCGTAACTGGTCGAAATACTTTGATCAAACCCGGAGCCGGGTGGCGCTGGCTGAATTCCTTCTGGCGAAGTGACCACCCCTGTTGGGGTGAGATGCGGCGAACGAGGGTCATCGTAGCCACCCACCGCGATTGCTAGATAATATTCTGAATCCCAGGCCACCTGATCATTCATAAATGGGTCAAGCAAATAAATATGACCTTCTTGGTAGTCTTTGCCAGTAAATTTTGTCGTCCATTCCTGAGCTTTGTCCGGATATTCAGGTACCAGCCGCGCAGTTGCCAAGGCCTGGAAAGCAATCACAATGATTGCCCAAGCCAGCCATGTAAGAACGATGATACGAGTCGGTTTCATATTTTTATTTCTCGATCTGAGTGACGATCATGTCCTTCATAAAGAATCGCTGCGAAAGGAACAGTACGATGACGGGTACCACCATCACAATCAGTGCACCCACCATAAGAGCTTCGGGGGTGAAAAAGTAAGTCTGATTACGCTGAATTGCAAACGAGATCATTTGACGGTGTGGTGAAATGCCCAAATAAAGACTCGAAAGACGAGTTTCGTTCCATATATAGAAGAAGTGCAGCAACGCCACCGTTACTACAACAGGAATGGATTGAGGCAAAATAACCGAGACAAGGATCCGCAGGGGCCCAGCACCATCCAGCATGGCAGCTTCATCGAGGTCGCGTGGGATACTTTTAAAGTTTTGACGGAGCAGGAAGATCAAAATCGCGCTCCCGAAGAAATGCGGGACGATGAGCGGCAGCCAAGTACCGATCCAATTCAGCATATGTCCACTAAACAGGTAATAAGTCGGAACAAGGGTGATGTTGCTTGGAATCATGATCGTAGCGATCAACACAAAAAAGATGTATTTGATACCAGGAATACGAAAACGGGAAAATCCATAAGCCACAGCAATGGAGGAAAGCAGCACCCCGACCTCACTAATGAAGGCGACAATGATAGTATTCTTGAAATACAAGAGGATATCTGAAATAGAAAAAAAGTTTTTGAAATTATCAAGTGTCGGTGAAAGGTAATAATCTGCCTTCAGGGCACGCCATTGCCCCTTCCAAAGGATCGGACCCGCCTCTGGATTTTGCGGGTCGATGAACTGACTGGACTGCCGGGATGGCTTATACAAAGCCCAATGTTTTATACCCTGATCTGTCGGCACCTGATAGACAATCCGGTCTTTCCCTTCGTAGTTGAACTTTACACGTTTCGAAGGCAGGATCGGTGCATTGGAGTCAAGGAACTGATCACGAGGAGTCAGAGAAGCAATGACCATGAATGGCAATGGTGAAAGATAGGCAAGAAGAAACAGGAACATAAACAGATTCAGCATCGCTGTCCCCGTGAAATCCCATAAGCGGGATGTCAACCTGGAAGCATCTTTTCTTTGTGAGGATTTATAACTAAATCTCATTGACTTCATCCTCCTCCGGAAAATAGACCCAGCGCTTGGCTGACCGAAACAGAAAGATCGTAAGCGATATCATCAGGGCAAACGTGATCCATGCCAGTGCGCTGGCATAGCCAAGGTTGGTTTCCTGAAACATAACGTTGTTGATATAGCCTTCCATGGGAGAAAGGCTAAAATTCAGGATGTAACCACGATCCAAAAGGACCGCCCCCCCGAACGCGCCCGTCAGGTTGATGACCAACGTAAAAAAGATAGCCGGCGAAATCATGGGCAGAGTAATAAAGATAAAACGAGCAAAGGGACCGGCTCCGTCTACCCGGGCGGCTTCGTAAATTTCATGAGAGACACTTTGCATGGCGCCATAGATGATCAGAAAACCAGGACCAATGCTCCACAACGTCATAAAGGGCAGAAGCAGGCTGAAGCCCTGAATAGGTGGTAAATTAAGAGGTCGAAAGATTAACTGGTCTGCATATTGAAGTGACCCAAGGAAAATAAAGAAAATTGACGTGGCGGGAATGATGCTCGTCATGAAGATCAATGTTTGCGAGAAACGTTTGTTCTTTAGCCGCTCGCTGGTGAAAACCGCTGCCAAAAGCAGTGCCACGAACATTTCAAGTGGGACCGTCAGTAAAAAATAACTTAAGGATCCGAACAGACTTGCACCGGCTTCGGAATCGCGAAAGAAATGCAGATAATTTTCCAGGCCAATGAATTTCGTCGCTTGGGGGGTAAGCATGTGAAAATCGGTCAGCGACAACGCAAACGCCGCAAGGATCGGCAATGCCTTAAGCACCACAAAACCGATGATCCAGGGTGAGATAAATAACAACCCGATTCGGGCTTCCTTTTGCAGTCGCGTAAGTTTTTTAGGCCTAATTTTTACCAAGAACCGGCTCTCATTTACAGCGTCCATAAAACTCTCCTAGAACTCCATGAGTTCCTTGCCCGCCAGTTTATCCTGAATGCGATCAACTACAGTATCAAGATGATTTTGTTGGTGCACGTAATCCAGATCATCGGTCCTGATCGTCAGGACCGGGCACAGGTCAAAGGCACTCAGCCACTCATCATAGAACGAATCGAGCAGGGCCAAATACTCGAGTGTGATGCCCGTTTCCATATTGCGGGCGCGGCGGCGAATGCGATCCATCAAAACATTAACCGGCGCTTTAAGATAGATCAACAAATTCGGACGCGGGGTACTGTTCACGACCAGGTCAAACAGGCGTCGATAGGCCAGATGATCACGTTCAGCCATGTCCCCCATATGGTGCAGCGCGCGGGCAAAGATATAAAAATCCTCGTAGATGCTTCGGTCCAGGATGGCTGAACGCTGGTCACGCGCTGCTTCCATGTATTGGTCAGCACGATGTCCCAGGAAAAAAATTTGCAAATGGAATGCCCAGGCGTGCATGTCAGAATAAAAATCCGCGAGATAGGGGTTATCTGCGACCGACTCATAGCCAGTCCACCAGCCCAGGCGCGCGCCAATCCGTTCGGTCAATGAAGTCTTCCCCACCCCGATATTCCCCGCTACAACGACAAGATGCTTGGTCATGGATGCCTCAACCTTTTTCATTGGTAGGTAATGCAAGAAAGCCACGGAAGTATAGGCGCACCAAACAAATTTGTCGAGACTATACAGAACTATCTGTGTATAATTCCCGACTTGGAGACACCATGACATCGACGTGGAAAATACGAGACGCATCCGGCTGGACAATGTTCATCTTTGGAGTCCTTGCACTCCTACTTGGATTTTTCGGTTTAATCCGCCCTGAATGGCTTCTATCCATCCTTGGCTTTACCGTGCTGGACCGCGCGGCAAGAGTTGCCGGGGACTACACACTGGTTTTTCTCATCGCTTCTTCCATGGCTTCCTTCAATATCGGCGCCTATTACATCTTAGCCGCGTTGAATGATCTAAAGCCCTTTTATAGATGGACCGTCCCCTTCCGTTGTGTGACGCCCGTCGTTTTTACGATCGCTGTCCTTAGCGGTTTGGCACCCGTTAGCTTCTTGGGAGTTGCTGCTTGGGAACTGACAG
>DATFQC010000467.1:0-4151 GCA_035264425.1 Anaerolineales bacterium | reverse complement strand
GCATAATGCACGCCCGGACCCGATGTCACTTCGATCATCACCCGCCGACCGGTTGGCTCATCTATTTCGCCACAGTCAATCGCCATAATGAGAATAGCCATACCGTCCAGTGAGGCTGCTGATCATCCGACCAATTTCACTGCGAGGTACGAAAAGGAGTAAATCTCCTATCTACTCTTTTGCTGTCACATGGAAGGGTCCTGTAGGCAAACGATTTTCAAGCGGTGGCTCCGTGTCAATATATGCTTTGCTGCGCGATAGCTTGTGTCTTGCCATTCACCCTCTGCGCTCGAAAAAATAGCTTTCTAAAAAATTAGACGCCCTATGATGATTGCATAAAAAAAGCCAGCCGCAAAGCTGGTATCAAAAAGTTTACTATTCAAGTTCAAACAACGTCCGGTTGACGTACGATCCAAACCAGAGCAAGGCCAGTAATGGCTCCTGCCACCAGGCCGCTGGTCACGGCGATGACCGTTGTGCTGACCGCAGGAGCGATCAAGGAACCATTATAGAACAGTGGCAAAACAGCCTGGCTGGCCCAGAAGCCGGCCGTCCAGCCAATGGCGCTGGCGATCATCCACACCAGCAAATGAGGGATTTCACGCCGTAATAACGGCCATTGCACCAGTGCCACAACAGCACCAAACAGTAGATATCCTAGAACGCTTCCCAGAACTGTTGTGGGCATATGTTGGATCAGGAACAGCCCAACCACATATCCCAGTGCCCAGGAGGCTCCTGTTGCTAGGATCCAATCAGAGTGGGCGGTCAGGAAGCGCCGCAGTGCCACCCATTGGGCGAGCCCAACAATAGTCCCGGCGAGCACCGGGACTATTATTTGGGCTAAGCCAAGGTTGAGCACGTTGACGAGGAAAATGCTTGGTAAAAAACCGATCAGCATACCTCCGGCTGTGGCCAGGGTCCACCCCAGCCACAACCCGAACTCATTACGCTCAACCTTGGCCTCATCAATATCAATCGTCATTGTGGGCCTGGGCTAGGCTCGGCGCATCATTCCTACGATGAACAATAACACGACCGCGCCACCAATGGCAACCAGGATACTATAGAGATTGAACCCGCTGACTCCCGGCGCGCCCAGGGCATTCATCAAGAAGCCGCCGATCAGGGCACCGACGATCCCAACTACAATATTGGCCAGCGCACCCATCTGGGCATTTCGGCCCATAATCATGCTGGCGATCCAACCTGCCAGCGCCCCCAAGAGAATCCAAATCAAGATATTCGTAAGCATTCTGCCTCCTTTAGGTTTGTGAGAACAGCATTAATATACAGTGGACAAGATAATCCTACAATTAGGGAAGTCATCACTTTGTAGGGGGTTATCCCTAATTAATCAAATTTTCATTTATTAGTATAGTAGATTAATAGGAGATTGCATGTATTACAGAACAACCCCAAGTTCTTTTGGAGGCAGAAGTTCAGGCTGCTCAGGCCGTCTTATTATGGCAGCAGCCATCGCCATTTTCTCCCTCATTTCCTATTTTGGTACCACGCAGAATAACCCGACGACGGGAGAGGTTCAGCATATTGGTATTACTACTGAACAGGAGACTGCGCTTGGCCTGCAAGCTGTTCCAGAAATGGAGCAGCAGTTTGGTGGAGAAGATACCAATGCCAATGACCAGGCGATCGTGGATCAAGTTGGAAATAAAGTCCTGCAAGGCTCTTCGGCGGGCAATTCTCCCTACCAATTTGAGTTTCACTTGCTGGCCGATCCTCAAACAATCAACGCGTTCGCTCTGCCCGGTGGACAGGTCTTTATCACGCGCGCGCTGTATGAGAAACTCCAAACAGAAGGTGAGTTGGCCGGCGTGCTGGGGCATGAGATTGGGCATGTCGTGGGCCGTCACTCTGCCGAACAGATTGCCAAGACCCAGCTAACGGAGGGTTTGACCGGAGCCGCTGTTATTGCTGCTTATGATCCGAACAACCCGTCGAGTGCCGGCAGTGCTCAAATTGCGGCCTTGATCGGTCAACTGGTCTCCTTGAAATTCACCCGCGCGGATGAAACCGAGGCAGACAAATTTGGTGTTTGTTTCATGAATGAAGCTGGCTATGATCCAAATGAAATGGTCGGCGTGATGCAGGTTCTGGAAGCCGCCCAAACAGGGAACCAGCCACCCGAGTTTTTCAGCACGCATCCCAGCCCTGCCAACCGTATCCAACAAATTCAGTCTGATATTCAAAATATCAATAACTGCCCCTGAGCCGAATACCACAAGCCTGTAAGTGGCCCGCTTGTTTCACTGTCTAACACGAAAGTCCATCAGCGTTGATGGACTTTTCATTCCTTGCTCCACCGAAAGCAATTTACAGCATTCATTGAAAAGCAGCACTTAAACCACTATAATCATTACCAGGCTATTCAACGATGAGCATGAATCCAAATTTCCGTCTGGCTATCCAGGATTTTCAGTCTGCGCACCTGCAAGCAAAATTGCAGGGTGTGCTGGCACGCGTCACAGGCCGATCCAATGAACTGCTCTCGTACGATGAGATCGCCAGCAAACTTAAATTACAGGGGCGTTCCGATAAAGGTCTCCAGATGATCCCTGTGGATGCCATCATTGGAAGCGTTGGGCGTTATACCGATTTCACGCGAACCTTCCTGCCGCGCCATCTGGAAGATCGACAGCGCTGGGCAAACATCAAGGCTATCTCGCTGGACCCAATTAGTATGGGGCTGCCCCCCATTGACGTTTACAAGGTCAGCGAAGTCTATTTTGTGATCGACGGCAATCACCGGGTCTCGGTCGCGCGTCAGGAAAATTGGAAGACCATCGAAGCTCACGTGATCGAAATTCAAACAGATATTCCCCTGAACGCGGATGTCCAACCGGAAGAGCTGATCATCAAAGCCGAATATGCTGATTTCCTCGAACAAACAGGTTTGAACAAAATGCCAGAATTCACGGACCTCCGGATTACCATTCCCGGTGGATATCAAAAATTGCTGGATGAGATCTGTGTCTGTCGCTGCCAGATCGAGGAGGAAGATCAGAGAGAGTGCTTGCTCCCGGAATCAGCCGAACGCTGGTACCGTGAAATCTACATTCCCTTCGCGGAAGCTGTGCGCGAACGCGGCATGATGCGCTGGTTCCCGAATCGAACAGTCACCGATCTTTATGTATGGATGTCGGAACACCGCGGGGAACTGGAAAAGGAATTGGGTTGGTCGATCCGTCCGGAGGTGGCAGCCGAGGCAGTGATGCACAATCGGAGCCGCCAGGCAACCAGCGAAGAGGCACGCATCGGAAGCTGGCGTAAGGCACGCTTGCTCAACCGCTATTCGGAACACCTCTTCCGGGACCTTCTGGTACCCATTAATCGAAGTAGTACGAATCATGATGCTCTTGACCAGGCCATTCAAATTGCCCATCGCGAGAATGCAAACATCCATGGGCTTCACATCGTAAAAACTCCCGCGGAATTAAATCATCCTGAAGTACTCACCTTGCAGGAACAGTTCAAGCAGATCTGTGCAAAAGAGAATGTTCAAGGTGTATTGGCCATTGAAGTGGGTGACCCGGTTCAAAAAATCCTGGAGCGCTCTGCTCTCACGGACCTGATCGTAATGAAGGTCGCCCATCCCCCTTCCACTGGAATTAAGGCGCTGGCTTCTCATATTCGAACGCTGATTACGCGTTCCTCGCGCCCCATTTTCGCCATTCCAGGGAAAGTTTCCAAGCTCCAGCATGCCCTGCTGGCATTTGATGGCAGCCCAAAATCGAAAGAAGCATTGTTTGTCGCCACATACCTTGCAGAGCAATGGCAAACAAAATTAACGATCCTGACGGGATTGGCTGATACAGATTTGGATAGTTCCTCCCAGATTTTTGCGCAGAATTATCTTGAATTCAACGAGATCGAAGCAGATTTCATCAACCGCAAGTATTCAGCCGAGATGCTAAATGCGACCGCCGAAGAGATTCAGGCTGATCTGCTTATCATGGGCGGTTACAGCGGCTCGATCCTGAAGGAAATGACCGTCGGCAGTTCCGTCAATTTCATGCTGCGTGAATCGCAACTACCCATTCTTATTTGTCGCTAGTCACTCGCGACAACTTGGGAGAGTTCATTCTTGTCGGGGAAGAAACGTCTGAGGGCCTCGGCGATTACCAGCCCCA
>DATFQC010000466.1:0-4889 GCA_035264425.1 Anaerolineales bacterium | reverse complement strand
CACTGTTGGATGCAGGCTCAATCAATCTGAAATCGAAGCGATGGCGCGCGGATTCCGCGCGGTGGGACATGAAATTGTCACCTCTGCGCAAATGGCCGATATGGCTGTCGTCAACACCTGCGCGGTAACCAATGAAGCGGCAGCCGATTCACGCGGCAAAATTCGTCATATCGCACGGGCGGGAGTCAATGAGATCATTGCAACAGGCTGCTGGGCAACTCTCCAGCCACAGCAGGCAAAGGATTTGCCCGGAGTGCTGCGAGTCGTGACGAATGAACGCAAGGATCATCTTGTTTCGGATGTCTTAAATCTGCCTGAGGATTCTTTTGATCTTGAACCCATAGCTCGTAAACCTTTGCCCGGGCTACACCGTCGCACACGGGCGTTCATCAAAGTTCAGGATGGGTGTGATAATCATTGTACATTTTGTGTCACAACGATTGCGCGCGGGGAAGGGCGAAGTCGCTCTATTGCCGATGTGCTGCTCGATGTTCAATCTGCGCTCGAGGGTGACACGAAAGAAATTGTCTTGACCGGTGTGCATCTCGGTTCGTGGGGGCAGGACCTTTCGACTTCACTCCAGGCAGGTTTGGGGAATCATTTGCGCGATCTGGTTAAGGCGCTTCTTCGCGAAACAGATGCGCCACGCTTACGTCTCTCCTCGCTCGAGCCATGGGATCTGGACGCGGACTTCTTTTCACTCTGGGCCGATAAGCGCCTCATGCCTCATCTCCATTTGCCTCTGCAAAGTGGATGCGAAGCTACGCTGAGACGCATGGCGCGTAAGACCACGCCTCAGGCGTTTCGCGAGCTGGTCAGGGCGGCACGTGCGGTGATGCCTGAGGTTGCGATCACGACCGATATCATCGCGGGCTTTCCCGGTGAGACAGAAGAGGAGTTTGCCGAGTCGCTGGAGTTTGTGAAAGAGATGAACTTTGCCGGGGGACATGTCTTCAGCTATTCGCCGCGATCCGGTACAGGGGCAGCCAAGATGAAGAGTCAGATCAGGCCTGAGCTTAGAAAAAAACGGAATCACATCCTGTACGACGCGCTGGAAGAATCAGCCAAATCCTATCGCCAGAAATTCATCCGGCAGACGATGTCCGTGTTATGGGAATCGGTTTCTGAAATGGGCGAATGGGGCTGGCAAATGGAAGGGCTGAGCGGGAATTATCTGCGTGTGAATGCCTTTGCTCCCTCACCAAGGTGGAATGAAATCGATCGCGTGATCCTTAATGAAAGCGATGGCGACAAAATAAGAGGCACAATCCTCAATAAAGGATAAGTGTCACTGGAACAAAAAAGAGTGGGGTTGTAAAATGAATCGAATCGCAAAAAGGAGACGATATGACTGCTCAAATCATCGATGGAAAATTAATAGCACAACAAGTGCGGGAAGAAGTCGCTGTGAAGGTGAAAGAGCGTACGGCAGCTGGTAAGCGGAAACCAACCCTGGCAACCGTGCTGGTTGGCGACCGACCCGATTCGGCTGCCTATGTAGCCTCGAAAGGAAAGGCTTGCCAGGAGTTAGGGATGGGCTCGATCAGTGAACACTTGTCCGCCGACGCCACACAGGAGCAGGTCGAGGCATTAGTAAAGAGCTTGAATGCCGATCCGGAGGTGAGCGGCATTTTGGTGCAGCTACCCATGCCATCTCACATCGATGAGGAGCGTGTGCTTTTCCTCATTAATATCGAAAAAGATGTGGATGGATTTTCGCCCCTCAACATTGGCCGTCTGGCACAGAAAGGACGTGAACCACTTTTTGTGCCCTGTACACCCTTTGGTTGTATTTATCTTCTTGAAAGATCAGGTGTGAAAATTGAAGGTGCCAATGCAGTCGTGCTGGGTCGCTCGAACATCGTGGGCATGCCGGCCGCTTTATTGTTAATCGGCAAGAACGCGACCGTGACTGTCTGTCACTCACGCACCAAGGATCTCCCGGAAGTTGTCCGGCAAGCCGATATTTTGATCGCGGCAATTGGCAGGACCCAAATGGTACGTGGCGACTGGGTCAAGCCTGGCGCGGCAGTGATTGACGTGGGTATCAATTCCATCCCGGATGCTACGAAAAAGAGCGGACATCGCCTGGTGGGTGATGTGTGTTTCGATGAAGTGAAAGAAGTTGCAGGCTTTATCACCCCTGTCCCGGGTGGCGTCGGTCCGATGACGATTGCCATGTTGATGAAGAATACTCTGAGGGCGGCAGAGATACAAGATCCACTGTAATCTACACATAGTGGGCGCAGAACACCTAGAAACCTATAGGAGTTCTGCGCCCACTATTGTTTAATTATGAAATGGGGGCGAAATGGATAATAAATTTGCAAATATGGGTTCGGATTAACTTATGGATAGGCAGGGAACGCAGCAAATGGACGTATCTGTTTTGTTGTGCTTGTGTTCACCTAAATAGTTTATTTTCAGAAAGGAGATAAGGTTGCTAAAGTGAGAAGTAGGAGTGTCTTTGCTGCCTGCTCTATCAATCATGCTTCAATTCCTAAAAAGGAGAAGGAGAAAGTAATGAAACGGCTATCTCTCTTTGTACTGGTTGCAATGGTGTTGAGTATTATTCTCACAGCCTGCCAGCCCGCTGCACCGACCACAATTAAGGTTGGCTTGAATGTTGAACTGACCGGCAGTATTCCTGTTGTAGGCGAATCCAGCAAGAACGCCGCAGAACTGGCTGTCAAAGAGGTCAATGATGCCGGGGGTCTCGAGGTAGGGGGCACAAAGTATCAGATCGAACTGATGGTTGAGGATAATGAAGATAAGGCTGAATCAGCAGTAGCAGCCGCCCAAAAATTGGCGAGTGCTGGAACGCTGGCCATGATTGGGCCCAACGCCAGTCGCAATGCAATCCCGGCGTCTGTGGTTGCGGAAAGCAGCCTGATGCCGATGATCAGCCCCTGGTCCACCAACCCCAAGACCACCAAGGTTGGCGATACCGATGCATCCAAGAAGTTCGTCTTCCGGGCGGCCTTCATTGACGACTTCCAAGGCCGGGTTGCAGCCAAGTTTGCTATTGACCAATTAAAAACCACAAAGCCCGCTGTGCTATACGACGTGACCTCCGAGTACAACAAGGGCATCGCTGAGTTCTACAAGAAGACACTGGAGGAAAACGGCATTCAGGTGGTTGCCTTTGAAACCTATAGCCAAGGCGATAAGGATTTCTCTTCCCAACTGACCAGTATCCAGAATGCTGGCGCGGATAGTCTGTTCCTCCCAAATTATTATAGTGAAGTGCCCCTGCAGGTGCAGCAGGCTCACAAGGCTGGCTTCACAGGGAATATTCTGGGCAGTGACTCATGGGGTAATATCGAACTGATGACCCTCTGCGGGGATGAGTGCAACGGTTATTACTTTACCACCCACTACGCGGCGGATATCGCCACTCCCAAGGCGCAAGCCTTTATCAAGGCATACGAAGCCGCTTATAGTAAGACACCCGATGATGTTGCGGCTCTGACCTATGACTCCTTCGGATTGTTGTTCCAGGCAATTCAAGCAGCTGGTAAGCTTGACCGTCAGGCGGTGCGCGACGCGATGTCTGCTATTACCTCCTATGAAGGGGTGACCGGCAACATGCAATTCAAAGGCACCGGAGATCCTGTCAAGAGTGCAGTGATTCTGCAAATAAAGGACGGCAAGTTCGTGTACTTCACCAGCGCAGCTCCTTAGTCAGATAGCGTGCACACCAGGGAGGGCGGCTGGACCTAACGACAGTTGCCCTCCCTCTCAATCGGAGAATTTCAGATGCAGTTTTACATCCAGCAGATCCTCAATGCACTGCAGGTGGGTAGCGTATACGCTCTGATCGCCCTGGGCTACACCATGGTCTATGGAATTTTGACCATGATCAATTTTGCCCATGGCGATATTTTTATGGTCAGTACCTATCTGGCTTTCTTCTTCTCGACAATGGTTCTCAGTTTGGCAACGGGTTTGAACCCCATCCTGGTTTTTGTCCTTACATTGCTGGTAGCCATGTTCGGCACCGCACTCCTGGCGGTGGGGATCGAGAGACTGGCTTATAAGCCATTACGAACCGCGCCGCGTATCTCTGCGGTCATCACGGCCCTGGGGATTGGCTTGTTCCTTGAAAATTTCATGGTTGCCTTCAAGCCGGTTGGACCTGCACCCCGTTTCCTGCCTGCTCTCCTCCCGTCTATCAATTACAACATCGCAGGGGTGACGGTCTCTACGATCCAGATTGTGATTATTGTTGTTTCGGCACTGGTCATGATCCTGCTGGATATTATCGTAAGGCGTACGATGACCGGTATGGCAATGCGCGCCATCTCATGGGACAAATCCGTGGTACCGCTCATGGGTATTTCTGTCGACCGTATCATTTCGATGACCTTCGCATTGGGGGCCTCGATTGCCGCAGTAGGCGGCACTCTATATGGAATGGCGTACACGATCGATCCCTACATGGGGATTCGGATTGGCTGGTGGGCGTTCATCTCTGCCGTGGTGGGCGGGATCGGGAATATCCGTGGTGCCATGATCGGAGGCTTTATCCTGGGGTTTGTTGAGATCTTCACCCCGGTCTTCCTGCCCTCCACCTATCGAGACTTTGTCGCTTTTTCATTGCTGCTGGTGCTCTTGATCTTCCGACCAACAGGGATTCTCGGGCGACCCATGGCTCAGAAAGTATAAGAGGAGATCTACTGATGAGAAGCCTCTTTATAAAGAAATGGGGATTGCTTCTAACCCTCCTTCTGATTTTTCCTCTCACGGTCGTGCTGCCAAAGCTTGGAATTATCAATCCTTATATTGACCTGGTGCTCAAGTACATTGGAATCAATATCATACTGACGATCAGTTTGAATCTGGTCAATGGCTACATGGGAGAGTTCTCGGTCGGTCACGCGGGCTTT
>DATFQC010000465.1:0-6333 GCA_035264425.1 Anaerolineales bacterium | reverse complement strand
AAGTCGGCGTATTTCTGATTCAAAATAGTTGGCTGTTTGGAAAATGACCGGTACTCCTGCCAAAAGAGGCTCCGCATGTAAGCGACGTACGAAAGTAAATCCATCCATGCGAGGCATCAGGATATCAGTAATGACCAGATCAGGAAGTTGATTCCGAGCCAGTTCCAAAGCCTCTACGCCATCACCAGCTTCCAGTAGGCGATGACCAAAATTACCCAGCAATGTAATGTAGGATCGACGGTCAGATGGGTTGGTGTCAACAATAAGAATGGTTGCCACTATACTTTTCTACCTTTTATAAGATTTATGATCGTACGGAGAGAGAAGGCCCGCAGCATCATTAGGAGGCCTCCACTGTCTGTGGAAACGGGAATTGATGCAACAGTTCCCAGCGTTCTGCTGCTTTTTGCACGGTCCATTCAAACCCTCTTACGGTGAAAGCGACCCCGCTGCTTGCGCCAAAGGTTGGGTCTTTGATTTGTGTTGACGTGTGTTCCGATAAGTTGACGATTTTTAGATGGGGCAACCAATCCTGAGATTTATAGGAATAACTTGTACAACCCATTTCCTCTGCGATCTGACCAATCTCGTTATACATATTTTCCAGGGCTGGAGATTTTTCAGCCAGCAGCCATAAACGACCCTGTTGATTATTGATATTCATTCTGGCGATGTGTTTGACCTTAATTTCAAAGGAACATAGCTTGGAAGAATATTCATCCAGGCGCTTTTTCAACAGATCAATATCCTCAACATTGCGGATCGCCTGGACAGTCAGATGTAAATCAATGATCGGTGTTCCATTGACAACCCGCGCGGCCTCTTCTGAAAGCTTAAACAGGCTGGAATAATCCTCACTTTCAGGCCTGACAATAATAAACGTTGAGGTACCGTTTGAAGCAGATGCTTCCATATTCTCTATTTCCTTGACGCGGTTTCTGTACAGATCGACATGAGCTTCACTGACGTTTCTTCCAACACCGTAATTCCAAACCAGGAGTCCAAATTGCAGGTCGTTGTGCCAAACAGTACGGATTCTGTCTTCCAGTTCGGTTGTTCCGATTTTGGTTGAAATGATTTTGAACTCATCACCAGCACGTTCTGATCGAAACAACAAAAAGCCTTCTTTTTTAGGGAATTGCTCTGAAAGCATAGTTGAAAATCGTTTAAGGTCCTGATCGATCGCAATACTTCCATAGCGTGCATTCCCTTCGTGCATGTCCAGCATGTCCGTTAGCACTACACTTTGAACGACTGCTTTTTCCAGGTACCATTTTGCGCCCAGCGCATTCAGCGTACCCGTGAGAGGTTCCTTTGTGACGATGTTTTTGGTGATACTTTTGACCGTCTGGACCTGATCAATGGTTTGTTGTTCCAGAGTCGCAGGCAGTTCTAATGAACAAATTGTATCTATAAGCCTTTCATAGGGCATATTAAACTCATTCCAACTTAGGTAGGTGCTGTTTTCATCAATACGTTTTGGAATTTCTGAGTGACTCTCGAGGAAAGTCTGTCTGATGACCAGGGGTCGGAAAAGTTTCCGCTGCTTTTGCAGATTATTCTCGGCCTCTGCTTCTGTGCTCCCCGTACCAAAATCCCAGGTCAGCAGCGAGTCAGTTTCCTGGTCAAGGTATGATTTTGTCAGCAAAAGCCTGATTTCCTGCGGCGATTTCGAGGTTGACAATATCCGGAATTCATCGCTGCCCGGGGACCGACACACAAAATTACCTTTATCGGAGGTAAAAATGGACATAAGGTGGTATGCCAGTTTGTGTAATTCTGAGTCCACCACTGATATCCCATATACTTTGTTGGCCTGCCGTAAATCATAAATATCAATCTTTGCCATCCCCCTAATATGGTCGTTCGGGATCAGCCACTCGCCGGCCCGTGCATTAAGAGCATGGGTGAGGGGATCATACAGGGCGAGATTTTCCGCAATCTTTTGAGTCCCCGAAAGAAGTCCCCTCAATCGTTGTATTTGTGTCTCAGACACAGGCAAAATATGAAATTGATTTTCCAGCTCTTTAAATGATCGCAGGAAGCTGTCTTTTTCGTTGTCCATATTACTCACTACGAAGTTAATATCTGTGGATGTGTTCTTAGGATTTCTTCCTGAAGCACTTTGGCTTTTTGAATCTCATATTGCATGCCCTGCTGCTGGAAGCTTTCAATCGACTCATTGATGAGTATTAAAGTCGTTTTTGGGTCGATGTCAGTCTCCAGGTAGACGGAAGCCAATCCAAGCTGCCCTTTGGCGAGTTCATCCACTCTTCCAAACTCTTCTGCAGATTGGATCCCCTCCAGGAAGAATTCTTTTGCATCTTCATATCTTTTTTCCCGTACCGCAACAAACCCCAGGCCATTCAGTGCATAACTAATGTGACGGACGGGGTCTTTGCGGACCGGATCCTGCCAGGTATCCAACGCTTTTTGATACCAGGCTTTCGCCGCAATGATGTGTCCACGCTCGTACGCCAGTTCGCCCAGACCATATTGCGCGAAGCCTTTGCTGTAGATTCCATAATCATCGTTGATATATTGCTCGGTAGTCTTAAGTACGTCCTTTAATAAACTTTCTGAACGGTCAAAATGACCCAGACGCATTTCCACAGTCCCAAGGGCCCTTTTTGCTGCAGCAATCAATAGCTCATCTTCGGTTTTGGTAGTCGCTAAAAGCGATTCCTCGGACCAATGTAACGCTCTTAGATAATCCCCCTGATAAAAGTAGATCCAGGATATGTTCCGGGCGAACGTGCTGACAGATTTCCAGTCTGATAACAATTTTGCGGCGCTTAAAGCGGCATGAGCCAGTGTCATACGGTCATACCAGTAGGCGCGCTGCCATAACACGCTCCCAAGCTGAATACCGATCTGGACCAGAATTTCGGCGATATTCTTCGTCGCTTTTGGAAGGGAACTGGGACCATTCTGTTTTTTCTGCACAGATTTATAGCACCATTGCGCAACGCTCAATATGTTGTTGCGGTCCTGCAACAGCTCTTCGTAACCGCGCCACTCTTTGAAACCGCTTTTCTGATCTAAAAGCTTCACGTAATATTGAGCGATTTTCAGTTCGGCCTGTTTGATAAATTTTCGGTCACCTGCGTACTGCGTTCGGATGAACCGGCGCGTCAGGGGCAGAATGCTGAAATAATCCTTGTCAGACTCATGGTCGATGAGTGATAGTTGTAAAAGATCGCTGATGCCAATGTCAAACTGATCAGCATCCTCAATCCCGGTGATCTCTCGTAAAGCGGTTCTTGAAACTGCTTCAGGTTGCAGCGCAAGAACAAACAACAATTTCTTCTCATTGCTGTGCCGCAGTAAGTTCCAACTGTGATTGAAACAATATTGCAGGATGGGAATGTCTGTATCCAAGCTCAATTTATCGAGGACCTGGGTTACTGAATAGCCCAGGACAGCGATCTGGCCCTGGACCCATAAAAGGGCGAGTGGAAGCCCACCCGTCAGCTCTACCAGATATTTGTTTTGATCCTGGGTCAGATGAATATTCTTTTGCTGGGCATCCCATTCCAGGAGAGCATTGCTTTCCTCAAACGATAAGCCTTGCAGGCGAATGATCTGTCCCTCAGAAACACGTTCCCGGGAAGTGATGGCAACTTTCAGGGTGATCGGTGAGCGTCGCAGGAAATCCAGGATGTCGCGCTGTTCGTTTTTGGATAAAGACTCAAAGTTGTCCAGGACAAGGAGAGTCGTTTGCCTGGCAAGCAGGTTGTAGGCCCGCTTGATCTGATCTTGAATGGATAAATTTCCGATGGTGGGATTTCCCAGGCTGGTGCCGATCGTGATCAGGATGTCGGAGAGCGTTTTGGCTTCCGGGATGACCGGTTCGATTCCATGCAGGGTGAGGACTGATTCTTTGGCAGAAATCCAAATGACGGATTCGAAGAGATCGTTCTCGATACAACGATAGCTGACTTCTGTGGCCAGGGTGGACTTGCCTACCCCTCCGATCCCTTCAATCCCGATAATAAAGGTTCGGCTGTTGGGCTGCAGCGATTGCAAAATGGCATTGATTTCCTGCTCGCGCCCTACAAAATAGGGACGTCTCGGGAGGCTTGCCATCACATTTGATTTTTCGATTTCTTTTGAACTGGCGGTTAACCCATCGATCTGCTTGCTGTATCTGGCGATCGCCTCTTTTTCCATCGTGACGCTGTTTACCAGATGCAGTGGCTGATCCGTGCCATAGGTTGCCAGCATTTCCTCAAGGATGTACAAATTCTTCTTATGTAAAGAAATCATCCTTTCAAGATGAGTAACTTCTTCCGTATCCATAGGGTACCCTGTCTATAATTGATTTGGAGTGATATCTTTTTTGTAAACTTTCGATAAAACGGTTTCAAGCCGCTTAATAGTGTCAATCATTGAATTTTCGGCTTCTGTCATGTTGTGGACGATGATGGGAGGCACAAGTGCACTTCCCCATTTTGCGTATTGTTCGCTGGCGATGTGATAATTGCGGGAATATGTTTCCAGAAGCTTAACCAGATGCTGGACCTCCAGCTCGTGGTTTTGCCACAGGATTTCATCGATTTTTGAGGTAATCAAATCCTGTTTGACTTCTTTTTTTTCCTGTATTTCAGCAGGCGTAGTTTCCTTGGCTGGTTCCTGATTCTCGATGGTTGCAGTGGAATCACTGGTTTTTCTGCGTTCGCGGCGTTCTTCCAGGATTTTGCGCCCCTCATCGAAAACAAAATCGATGGCCTTTAGGAGGATGGGAAGTTGTGTAGGGTCAATCATAGCCTCTCCGGACTTTTGTTAAGGTTAAGTATAGCATAGCCTAGTACGGAAGTACTACTGCTTATCAAAAACGACAGGATGCGTGTATTCATTTGAGATAGGTTGCTCTCCATAATTCCCTGATTATTCTACCAATTTTATAGTAAAGCGATGAAAAGAGACCCTTCCCCATTCAAATTTACGAAAAGCCACCCTCATGGCACAATGTATTTGAGGATAGGTATCTTTTGGAGAATGCGCACGATCAAAAATGATAGCGTAAATACAACGGTGCTTACAAGCGGTACACTCCAGATGGCATTCCCCATCAATGAGTTAAGGTGCAAAAATGGGATCCAACTGCTCAAAACTTCAATTATAAGAATGTGAATCAGATAAATCCCGAATGTACGGGTGGCTATTGTTCTCAGCATTGCCTGAGCGTTAGGAGATGTAAAGGGCTTTCTCTCCGAAACCCACCGCAGCAGCAGAAATGCTGCACTTGAGATAAGGATTACATTGATACTGACAAAGTCATAAAAGAAACCCTCAAATTGGCCCGAGTTGCGTGTAAAAAGATAAGTGCCAAAAATTGTAATCAGTGTACCGATCACCCAAATCGCAGTTGAGAGAATAATCCTTGTGCGTGACAAGGTAATTTCAGCCAGCAAATAGCCCAAGACAAAGTAACAGACAAAACCCGTTGCCAAGGGTGCATTGAGCTTAATGCTGAAATTCCAGAATTTGTGTGCGCTCGTAAGCGCTGGCTGAAAAATCAACCATAGTACGATCAGATACCAGAGGATCCTGTTGTCAGTATCAGGTTTGATCATCAGACGCAGAATGGGCAGGATTAAATAAATGCTAATCAGTGAATACAAAAACCATAGATGATAATACGTGCCCTGTACGAGCAACAAATCCCAGGCGAGGCTGGGTGTGCAGGTATTGGGATGATTGCCACAGTACCAGCCTAAATAAATCAATGACCAGACCAAAAACGGAATCAATATCTTCAGCATCCGTTTGGTGTAGAAAACACTTAAGCTCTCCGAGCGAGGCAGCAGCAAATAGCCGCTGATCATAAAGAATAGGGGAACCGCGATGCGGGCAATCCCACCATATATATCGGCAATGATCCATTGCTCATCAGAGACCTTTCCCCAGAGATTGGTTAATTGTCCGGATACATGGATGACAACCACTAAAAAGATGGCAACTACGCGGATGAGATCTATCCAGGGGATGGTCTCTTGCCTGGCTGTTTGATCACTCATACTCTTATTTTTGCACTACAAGATAAGAATCGCATTGGATATATTGCCAGCCGAGGAAGCAGGAGCTTTTGAGTGCACTCACAAAAGCCGATCACTGTCAGGTCAGCCATTGGAAATAGCAAGACTCGCTAACATAACATACCGCGCTTATGATCTGCATTAGTTATGTTATAGTGTAAGCCTAATCCTGTCTGGCCTGGTCCGAAATGTGGAAATTAAGATATGGGTCACATCTTTATCAGTTACAGCCATAAAGATACTAAATATGCTCATGAGCTTGCAGCTTCCCTGCAAAACATGGGCTTTGAAA
>DATFQC010000464.1:0-4426 GCA_035264425.1 Anaerolineales bacterium | reverse complement strand
GTGATTACGTGACTATCTTCACTGAGGGATTTCGCGACACGAATCCTGATCTTATACGAAGGAGCAAGAGCAGGCAATTCCGGCATGCTGATATCATCGGGGCTCACTTTGCCGCCGGTCAGTTGGGAGCGGCTATAGACTCCCTTGCTGATCAAATACTCAATGCGTGCATTGGAAACCCGCGTCTCTGCCTCGACAAAGGCAGCATTATTGAGAGCCTTCACAACCTCCTCGAGGTTGGCCTGGGTCTGCTGCAGGGCAGCCTGGGATGATTCAACGGCACTTTGGGCAGCAGTCATTTGCTCAGCGCGGCTGAAGTACCAAAGGGGCTGATCGAACTGACCCGGAGTACGGTTGGCCCAATCGGTCAGACGCTGGTTGCCTTCCTGAGCGCGGGAGGTGGTCAGAGTGGCATCGTACTGGGCCTGAGCCAGGTTGTAGGCGCTTTCCGCCGTCAGCAGGGCTTGATGGGCGGAATCCACTCCCCGCTGCGCTACCTCTCGTTGAGCGGCCAGCAGGCTGTCATCCAGCGAAAGAAGCGAATCGCCCATCTTAACGGGCTGTCCTTCGGTGAAGAGAACTTCTTTCACTCTGCCGGCCAGCTGCGGCGACACGTTCACAACGACCGATTCGATTGTTCCAGAGGCACTGAGATTTCCACTTTCATTACTGTTCAGTGCGCGGACTCCATAATAGACTCCGGCCGTAATGACCAGTACGATGAGAATGATCACAGGAAGAGGGGGACGTTTATGTTGCATGAGGAACTCCTTGAGAGAATTTAGTCCAGACGCTTGCGGAAGCGCAGAGCTGCCGCGCCCAGAATAAAGACAGCAAATATTGATAATGCAATAATTTGATTTTGCAATGCAGCGACACCCACACCTTTTAACAATAAGGCGCGAATGATCACGAGGTAATAGCGAAGAGGCACGATGGCAGAAACATATTGCAGGAATTTGGGCATCGCCTCAATCGGGAAAAAGAAGCCTGAAAGGAAAAGGCTTGGCAACATGGTGACCATGACCGTGATAAAGGCTTCCTGCTGCGTGTTGGCAATGGTGGAAGCGAATAAGCCGATCCCAAGGCTTGACAAAAGGAATAAACCTGAAAGCAAAAAGATCAGACCCAGGTCACCGCGAATAGGAACTTTGAACCACCAATGGCCGATGATTAGAATTTCGACCATGTCAATAAAGGCCAGAATCGTATACGGCATAATTTTGCCGACCACCAGTTCCCACGAACGGATTGGCGTGACGATCAATTGCTCGATAGTGCCGCGTTCGCGTTCCCGTACTATTGAGGAGGCAGTCAACAGAGCAGTAATGAAATACAGGATCATGCCAATGACACCAGGGACATTGAAATAGGCGGCAATGAGATCTGGGTTGTACCAGACCTGAGTGCGTACATCCAAAGGCGGAGTAAATGAGGAAGGTCGGCTGGTCAGCGACGCTTGTTCTGTCAATACTTTTGTGGCATAGGATTGACCAATCAACTTCGCCGTGGATAATGCGGTGCCCCCCACCGTCGCATCCGACCCATCCAGCACCATCGAAACCTGTGCCTTCCCTTCTAGAAGACGGACCTCATAATCGGGAGGGATAATGAGCGCTGCACGGATTTTGCCCTGCTCGATCAAATCTTTATACTCTTTCTCAGATCCAACCCGATAATCAATGCTGAAATAGTTTGCCGCGCGAAAGGCATCCAACAGGGCGCGCGCCTGGATGGATTGGCTTTGATCCCACACCGCCAGCGAGATGTTCTTCACATCGGATGTGGCAGCATATCCAAGCAAGAATAGCTGCATCATCGGCATCACAATGATCAAGATCAATGTGCGTGGGTCGCGAAAGATCTGGATGAATTCCTTACGAATGATGGACAGTAGCCGTGAATTCATGCTGGCTCCTTTAAAATGCCGTGCAAAAATAAGTCCACATACACATCTGTACTATTTTTAGGCATTAATTTGCTGACTACGGAATTGGAAATGATCATGTCCGTAATGAAATAGGAAATCATGGTGCCAAAAAAGGACCGCATGAGAACAGCAGGGTTTGTCACTCGTAAATCCTTCCTAGCTTTGATGACTTTCTCAAAGATGGGCAGAACCTTGGGAGAAATTTCGCGCAACATGACTGCACCATGTTTCCCTTTGAACTCAACCAGCTCAATAAACATCAAGTTCATAAATTCCGGTTGCTTTCCCAGTTCATTAATCACAATCAGAAACGCATTCCTGAAAAATTCCTCTGCCGTCTCCCCTTTCACTTCAAGAATGAGCGGCAAGATCTTCTTATAAGGATGCTGGTCCAGAATGATGGCTTCAAAGATCTCATCCTTGCTCGAAAAGTGGTTGTAGATGCCTCCCAGTGCTAGTTGGGCATGGTCCGCGATCTGGCGCATGGAGGTGGCATGATAGCCTTGTTCCAAAAACAGATGGATTGCCGCGTTCTCAATGGCAAGACGAGTGGCCGCGCCTTTTTTGACAGTTTCTTTTGCAGACATAAGGTTCTCCAGGATATGAACGAACGTTCGTTTTTATTTTACTCATTCCCTGGATTTTGTCAAGAGAAAAATGTACCGATATTGCTGCAAAGAGGCAATTAGAGTCAAATGGTAGAATAAAACAATGCTCTCCATGACAAAAGTTGAACAATTTACTCGCAAACATTTGCGTTACAACATCACTGTTAATTTATTGGATGGCGGGTTTTTTGGAGCAGCAATAGGGTTTGCCTCCTTTGGAACGATTCTGCCACTCTTCGTTGCCTCCATGACAAATTCCGCCACATTGATCGGCCTTGTGCCTGCGATCCATTCCGCTGGCTGGTTATTCCCGCAACTTTTCACCGCGAATTACACTGCCCGTTTACGCCGCTACAAGAGAACCGTGCTACTGACAACCATTCATGAGCGCGTGCCATTTTTAGGATTTGCCATGGTTGCCTTGCTTTTACCCAGGATCGGTTCGCAGGCCGGGCTGGTTCTTACTTTCTTTTTCCTTACCTGGCAGGGACTGGGTGGCGGGATTACTGCCAATCCATGGACCAGTATGATCTCAAAGATCATTCCACCGGAAGCGCGTGGAACGTTCTTTGGCATGCAGGCGGCTTTTGCGAACCTGTTGATCAGCGCATCCGCGATCGGTGCAGGCTATCTCTTAAATTCGTATGAATCGCCGTTGGATTTCACAATTTGTTTTTTGATCACCGGTCTGTTCTTTACCCTCTCATGGATTGCCCTGGCATTTACTCGTGAGCCTGCAGATCATGAAAAAGTCATCGAGGAGAACCCGCTTCCCTTCTGGCATGGAGCAGGAAGGATTCTCAAGCGCGATAAGAACTTCAGTTGGTTTCTGACTGCGCGAATGCTTTCCCAATTCGCAACCATGGGGTTTTCTTTTTACATTGTTTACGCGTTGCGTCGCTTCCAAATGGACGCAATCACAGCAGGCTATCTCACCGCAACATTAACCCTCGCGCAAATGATTGCCAACGCGGGCATGGGTTGGCTGGGTGACCGTGTGGGTCACCGCCTGATGGTAATCATCGGCGCGGGCGCAGCAACCTTGAGCTCCCTGCTCGCCTGGTTGGCTCCGTCACTGGCCTGGTTCTTTCCCATTTTCGCTCTTACTGGTTTTGCCAATGTTTCCATTTGGACCAACGGCATGACCATGACTGTTGATTTCAGTGGCGAAAAGGAACGCCCGTTTTATATTGGTCTCGCACAAACCCTTACAGCCCCCGCAACGATCATTGCCCCACTTATCGGAGGCAGGATTGCGGATACGAAAGGATTCACATCTACGTTTGCCTGGTCGGCAATGCTCTCTGTTGTTGTCTTGGCAATTCTGATATTTCTTGTTAAAGAACCGCGTCATGTTGCTCGCATCAATAATGTTCAAGGCACAGTTGTAGCCGCTGAAGATGTTCTATAAAAAAGGAGTTCATATGTCTCTGATTCAGGAGAAGGTAAATCAGGCAATTGAAATTCTCAGAGAAGTGGAGATCGATCTTTGGCTCACATTTGTCCGTGAGACTAGCGGGGTTCGCGATCCGGCGCTGGATTTACTGATTGGTCCGGGTGATCTGACATGGCCTTCTGCACTCATCCTCACCCGTCAGCGAGAAAAAATTGCCATCCTTGGGAACCTCGAAAAGGATGCAATTGCCCGACTGGACGTGTTTGATACCCTGATTGGGTATGACACAGCAGTCAGCGGACCTTTACGGGATACAATCACGCGTCTTAATCCGGACCGCATCGCGGTGAACACTTCAAGGAACAATGTCCACGCGGACGGCTTGACTCATGCCATGTTCGAGATCCTGTCCGAACACTTGAAAAATACGCCTTATGTTGATCGCCTCGTTAGTGCAGAACCTATTATCAACGCTCTACGCGGACGAAAGAC
>DATFQC010000463.1:0-4019 GCA_035264425.1 Anaerolineales bacterium | reverse complement strand
ACTTGCCAACTCTGCTTAGCAATGGCAGCAAAGGCTTGATCGTAAAGCTCTTCGAAATGACCAGAAACTCCTCAAATGCAGCAGGCAAACGATAATTAACCCAAAAATCGTTTGACAGAAAGATAGCCAGCCCATCACTCTGATGCTGCCAGAAATCCTTGTCCCACAATAATTCTTCCGCTGGCTTCATCAATTCCTGAACCTTAGGCCGGCGCAGGCCATTCGCGATAAGCTTTGTTTCTGCCTCCGCCAACAAATTCTTGAGTCGGATCGGGTCCTGTTGTTGCTCACGCCCAACGCGATGAGTTGGCATATATATGGAAATGCACCACTTCCCCTGCTGTGCAATCAAGGATTGTAAATCGGTTGGATTTAGAATGTCCATCTGTACTGCTCCTTTTTTACCGCTTATCCCAGCATACGCAAAACGTTTCTGACTATTTGGAAACCGAAACCAGGCTGGTTCGTTAAGCGGTATTCTGTATGATTTTATGGGACTGCTGGGCTAACCTTGTCCCTTTCCCAGCCTTCTATAGCTGCGCTGAGATGCGCGCCAAAAAGCGTGATCAACGAAATAATATAGATCAGGAACAAAAATGCGACGATCGCGCCCAGTGAGCCATAGACCAATTGGTAGCGACCAAAACGGCTGTCGAGATACCAGGTAAAACCGGTCGTAACCGCTTTCCAGGCCAGCGAAGCCAGCAGGGCCCCCCACAGCGTCGCGCTCCAGGTGACGTCCATGGTTGGAATCCAATGGTACAGTGCAAAAAAAACCAGGAAAATCATCAGCCAGGAACCCAGAGCCGAGATGAGTCGCAGCGCGAACAGGTAGGTGGGAGAAGCGTGAGCAATGTCCATATGCGGCAGTCTTTGCGTAATCCAGCTCAAGATCAGCGAAAGGACGATCAATCCGATCAGCGCCACAATCATCCATAGACCCACCAGACGGTTTTGAAGAAAATTACGGCGTGCGGCCCGTGACCACGCCAGATTGATGTTGTAAGCCAGGTTGGTGAACATTCCAGATGCCGACCACAGCAGAGTTAATAGGCTGATGATCCCTGCAGTTCCCCGAGCTTGCAGAATCTGTTCCAGATTTTCATTAATAATCTGCCTGGAAATCGGTAAGGCCTGTTGGATGAATTGAGTCACAACATTGAAAACCTGATTGGTATCAATGAAGTAACTGCCGGCCGCAATAAATACCAGCAATAATGGAAAGATCGAAAAAATCGAATAATAAGCCAATCCCGCGGAGGCCTGCCCAGCTTGTTTTTCCGTAAATGTTTTGACCGCGTGTTCCAAAATACTGAAACGATTTCCACTGAGCTGATTGATGGTCTGAGAGAGCTGCTTTTGGTTCATGGTCAAGGGTATCTCCATAGACGGTCAGATATGTTGCAGATCCTTTTCAAGAAGATAGATAAATTCCTTGAGAGACAGATTCGAAAGGTCTTCTTCAGAGGTCATCTGCCACTTCAGGATCATGCTGTGGTTGTCTGGTGAGAGAAATATAAATCGGACAGATGGATCTCCCTGCATAAAAGAACTGATCCAATCCAGTACAGAATTGGAAACAGGCAAAGAGACGATCACCCACTCGGGGCAAAACCGTTGAATGGCAAGAGGCAGATCCTCATTATTACTAATTTCCTTCACCACTTCAAGCTGTTCTGCCTTCTCTAGGACGCGCTGAAACATTTCCAATAATAGCCGCGAGTGATTCGCAAGGATGACACGTTTTATGGACATATTCTCTCTTCTTGTTTGTCGTTTTGAACCTTTTCTTTTCCAAGGGTAGCATCGGACCGTAGAAAACTCCATAGATAAAGGAACAGGGAAAGGATACAGATGAAGATATATTCTCAACATTTCGCCATTCAAATGTATCCATATTTATATCTCTGTCCTATACATCGATGCATGGCAGATGGATAATTTCCATGCTATGGTACGGTTGCTTTGCTCTGTACCTATTCAAAGGAGAGTAAATAATGACTCACACGAAATTACATGCGTTGGCGGAGGCCGGACAATCCGTATGGCTGGATTACATCCGGCGCTCTTTGATTACCTCAGGCGGCTTACAAACCTATATCGATAAAGGTCTACGCGGAATTACTTCCAATCCTTCTCTTTTTGAGGAAGCCATCGCAGATAGCCATGATTACGATGACCAAATTCAAAAGCTGGCTATGCAGGAAAAATCGCCTCAGGAGATTTACGAGGAATTGACTGTCGAAGATGCCCGTATGGCCGCCGATGTTCTTCGTCCCGTATTCAACGAGACCGATGGAGTGGATGGATTTTTTAGCCTGGAAGTGAATCCACACCTCGCACACGACCGACAGGGAACGATCCGGGAAGCCATACGACTGTTTGGCCTGGTGGATCGTCCGAATGTAATGATCAAAGTGCCGGCAACGCCGCAAGGTGTTCAGGCGTTTCAGGAATTAATTACAGAAGGCATCAACGTCAACGTGACCCTGATGTTTTCCCTGGCGCAGTATGATGCGATTGCGGAAGCTTATATTGCCGCACTCGAAAAGCGCGCTGAAAATGTCTATAACCTGAAGCAGATCGCTTCCGTGGCCTCGATTTTCGTCAGTCGCCTGGATACAAAGGTGGATAAGATGCTGGAGGCTTTCATTACACCGAAAGCCGAATCGCTCAAAGGCCAGATCGGGATCGCAAATGCCAAAATGGCCTATCAGCACTTTAAAGACTATTTTCAGAGCGAACGCTGGCAACGGTTGGCAGAAAAAGGTGCCCGCGTCCAGCGTGTTTTGTATGGCAGTACAGGGACAAAGAACCCCGCCTATCCAGATGTCATGTATATCGAGAACCTGATTGGGAAAAATACGGTCAACACCATTCCGCCTAAAACTCTGGAGGCGTTCATGGATCATGGATCCATCGCCCTAACCTTGGAACGCGGCATGGAAGAAGCTCAGGAGCAATTAAGCAGTCTGACCGAACTAGGAATCAACCTCTATGATGTCACTCAGGAATTGCTCGAAGAAGGCCTGGAAAATTTTGTAAAGCCTTACGACTCGCTGCTCCAGACCATTGCGGATAAGAAGGCGGCCCTGATCCATACGTAATCTTTTAGACAACTACAAAATTCATCCCTACGAAAGGATTTAGAATGACAGAATTCAATCGAAAAGCAGGTGTGCTTTGGACAGGGGATTTGAAAGGTGGAAATGGGTTAATCAGTACAGAAAGCAGAGTCCTCTTTGAACTGCCTTATAGCTTTCAAACTCGTTTCGGTGATCAAGTGGGATTGAACCCGGAAGAGTTGATCGCCGCCGCGCATGCTTCGTGCTTCAGTATGGCGGTGGCCAATACCCTGGAGAAAAATGGTTTCACCCCTGTCCAAACGGAAACCACGGCGACCTGCACCCTGGCTTCCCAAAATGGAGGCTTTGACATCACAACAATGCGGTTGCATGTGCGCTGTGAGGTGCCCGGAATTGATGAAGCTACCTTCAACCGGCTTGTGATGGAAGCCGATAAAGGCTGTCCCGTCTCCAACCTTCTGCGGGACGGATTAAAAATTGAAATTACGACGGCATTGATCTAAAGCTATGGCTCTTAATGTTTCTCGGAAATTAATTCAGAGTCATCTCCTGGAAGGGACGATGACAGTCGGGGAGATGATCGGCATTCGTATCGACCAGACGTTGACTCAGGATGCTACCGGGACCCTGGTGATGCTGGAACTGGAGGCGATGGGGCTGAAGCGAGTGGCGACCGAAGTCTCGGTTCAGTATGTGGACCATAACGTGATCCAGGCCGATCATAAGAATCCCGACGATCATCTTTTTCTGCAAAGTGCCTGTCAGCGTTTCGGTGTCTGGTTCAGTCGGCCGGGAAATGGGGTCAGCCATCCCGTCCATATGCAGAACTTTGGTAAACCGGGCAAAACGCTGCTTGGCTCAGACAGTCATACACCCGCTGCAGGTTCCCTGGGAATGTTAGCGATCGGAGCTGGCGGACTGGATGTGGCGATG
>DATFQC010000462.1:0-3081 GCA_035264425.1 Anaerolineales bacterium | reverse complement strand
GACGCGACCGGTCCAGAAGTGGTTGCTGAGCCGGAAATAAGTCGATCCAGACCCAAACCAATTCCATATCCAATTAACCCCGCAACCACCAAAAACAGCAACCCTTTCCAAACGGGATTTATTCTTCTCATAATGTTCCTCCGCAATTATCTCAGCGTCTTAATGTAAGCGACGAGATCAGCGATGTCTTGATCAGGAAAACCATACGTGGGCATCAGCTGGTTTTCAAAACCAGCTACAATCTTGGCCTGAGGTGCCTTGATCGACTCAGTAAGATATGCCTCATCTGCCGTCACTACAGTGCCATCTCTTAACTTAACTTGAGAACCGAATAGACCAAACCAGGTCGGACCAATCCCTGAGGCGCCATTGATGGAATGACAGGCCCCGCATCCGTTCGCCGAGACTAATAACTGACCATGTCCCTCGGGTGTCGCCGCGGCCTGCTCAGCAATATTTAACTGTTCGGTCATCCACGCATCAAAGTTAGCCTGAGAAGAAACAACCACTGGTTTTTCCATATACGCATGCGACGTTCCACACAACTCAGCACAACGAACCTTGTAATTCCCTTCAAGCACTGGAGTAATTCTTAGTTCAGTAATACGCCCAGGCACTAAATCCTGTTTGACGCGGAATTCAGGTACCCAGAAAGAATGAATTACATCGGAAGAGGTCATCCGCAAAAGAACCTGTTTTCCTTTAATCAGATGCAACTCATCAGAAATGACAGATACGCCATTCACCGCCGGATACTCAAATGACCAGGACCATTGGATTCCTCTTACCTTCACAATTGTCGCATCAGGATCAACCCGCCGGACGTCAGCCAGGTTGATTGCGCCCAAATATGCATAGGCCATTACGATGAATAACGGAACGATTGTCCAGGCGATTTCTAGCCTAGTATTCCCTTCCATATGCTCTGCGTCTGTCGTATCTCCTTTTCGCCGCCGGAATACCACCAGACTATAGACCAGTGGAACCACAATCAGAGAAAAAAGAAAAGACATGGCAACCACTTCGAGGTTCCACATCCAATCGATATCGCCAGCCTGTGCACTCGCCTCAACAGGCATCAGCCCGGCAGAGTCCAGGCCAATATAGATGAGAACGGCCAAAAGCAAGACCAAAATTCCCACAATGACAAAATGTCGTCGCATACGTTCTCTCTCCTCAAAAATCGTATCGGGTCCACCCCAGTCCAAAACCGTCTAAATTTACCAAACTTTCGTATATTTGTCACGAATTTCACAGGATGCAAATCCGTTTAACTCGAAGCCCATACTTGCTATCACTTAGGGAGCAATAGCCAAAGCCGAAAGGACCTCCGTGCTATGTTCTGCAGGGCGTACGCTCTCAAATACCTTTATAATGTTTCCATTATCATCAATCAGAAATGTAGTACGCAGGACGCCTTCATATTCCTTGCCCATAAACTTTTTTGGTCCCCACGTCCCATACATATCACAAACTTTGTGACCCACATCTGCCAACAGTGGGAAAGGCAATTGAAATTTCTTTTTGAATTTCACATGGGAGGCAACTGAATCGGGGCTGACGCCCAGAATTACAACACCAGCTTTTTCATAGGCAGAATAATCATCACGGAAATTGCAGGCTTCTTTGGTGCAGCCTGGCGTATCATCTTCCGGGTAAAAGTAGAGAATCACATTCTTGCCGCGAAAGTCAGATAGCTTACGCGGAGTATTTGTATCGTCCAGCAATTCAAAATCGGGCGCGGGAATACCGGCAGAAAGTGGCATGAGTTGATCTCCTCAATTTCAGGCTGAATTATAACTTCAAATAAAAAAGAATGTAATTTTATAAGCACATCTTAAGGATAATAACGCTTTTTATTTCTTTAATGTGCGAATAAAAGAGATCGCTTGCCAGATTTGATCGTCCGTCAGAATTCCTTTCCACGCCACCATAGAGGTTCCTGGCTTGCCCTCGCGAATACGCCAAAACAGAAAATCATCACTTGCCTGGGTTTGCAATTCTGCCAGATTTCTTGGTCGAGGATCAAGCGCCTGCCCGGCGGGTCCATCGCCGTGACCCTGAGGTCCGTGACACATTTCGCAGTTCGTCTTGAAGACTTGTGCGCCCTGAGTTGCGGCATCCTCTCCAAGAGCGTTGGCCAATCCTGCATACTCTGTTGGCACCGGAGCCAGAGTAGCAGTTTCATTTGTATTGGATGAACTCTCATTTCCACCACAGGCAGTCAGCATAAATATGCCCATCCAGATCAAAAAAAAGCTTTTCTTAATCATCAATACCTTCAACATCATCGTTTTCACTCGCAATAATTTAAATCCCTACTGAATGCCGCTCATCAGGGACCTCAATAGTTTTGATCAATAATACATGCGGCGTTTCGTAAGTGGCCGTCATAAAACTGCTTCGAAAAGTTTTACGTTAGGAATCTGGCTTGCCTTAGTGCCTCTTCTAATACATCGATCGTAGCAGGTTTGATAAGCATGGCATTTGCTCCGAGCCTCATCACTTTTCTTCGTGTTTCAGGCTGATCATCAGATGTGATGACAAATACCGGCACCAACATCAAACGCGGTTCACGTCGCAGATAGGCAAGGATCTCAGTCCCATTGACACCCGGCATGTTGATATCCAGGCAGATGAACTTTGGGATAAAACCGGTCGACAATATTGACATTGCGGCATTTGATCCATACGCCAGACGCATCTTGAACCCCAGGACAGCTAACATCTGACCGAGAGCATCGGCGGTTGTACGGTTGTCGTCAATGATTAGACCTTCGGTCATCTACTCCTCCAAAATGATCGTGCCCATGACAGATACATCATATCCTGGCAGTTGAGACACAGCCTCCCGAAAACGGCGCTCAGACAGTAGTCCGAAAAGAGGTGCAAGCAGGTCGTCGCTATCTGCACCCTGCCGCGGTACAACCAGATCATATCGCTCTTGAAATAATGGAATAAACTCCAAATTTAATGCCTGCGCCGCGGCGGCAATTCCCAGCCCACAATCTGCTCGACCAGACGCGATGGCAGCGGCAACTCCCAGATGAGTATACTCTTCCTGAGAATAGCCGACAATCC
>DATFQC010000461.1:0-4004 GCA_035264425.1 Anaerolineales bacterium | reverse complement strand
CTGCGCGCGTCAAGTGAGGCTTCTGCCATGGAGATGTCGTACACTTCCGCGGGCCAGTTGGCAAGATAGCGCGGGTCGTACGGTTTGACGCCTCTCAATTCAAAGGTGGGGATCAACTTCAGGAAAACAGCAGACAATTTTCGGGAGGCGGGGATCGGAGTGTCATTGACTTGTACAGGATAACTATTGCTCACTCGGATCATCTTTGGCATTTTGCTGTTAAATTGAATCTGACTGTCATCTACGGTTTCACCGACGTAATCCAGTTCACCGCCGAGATCGAATGTCCAGAGTGGGAGATAGACGCCGCGTGGAAACTCCGGCTGTTTTTCAGATTTGATCTGATGCAACTGGACCCACTCGCTCAAAAAAATTGCTGCGCGCTTCTGATCGAACGAGTGGGGAATGATTCCAGCCGGCGCAAGCAGTTGCTCTTCTGACTCCCAGTTGACGACATGGGGTGATCCGCAATAGACACAGGTCGATGAAATTTGATCCGGAGGCAGGATAAATTCACAGCCGCAGCCTTCACAATGAACCACCTGCTCATTAAGCGGCTTACCATGTCCGCGTGCGGTGGCCATGGCAATGATGAAATCTTTTTCGCCTGCCGTGCCAGGTTGTGCAGTGAACTTTTGATTGCGTGAACAGTATTCGCAATGGAGTGACTGACCATCCGGCGCGAAGCTCATCCGACCGCCACATTTAGGACACATAAAGCGTTCAGCGTTTGCGGCATGCAAGCCTTCGGGCGCGGGCGGCAATTTATCGGGATTGATAACTTCTTCGGTTTTGAGTTTGCCATCCAATATCGCCAGCGACCTGCGGGCCCGTGCATGTCTTAGGTCGTGCGCTAAACAATTTTCAAGTGCTTTATGTTTTTCCACCTTATCGTCTAAGACTTCGCTCATCCAGAACCATGTTTCCGCCAGTACATCGTGATCGTTGCTGATATATATAGCCCGGTCTAAATAACGGCGTGCACTTTCCCGGTTGCCAGCTTTCGCATCGATGATTCCGATTCGTAGTAATTCCTCGTCGTAGTTGCTGAACATAATTACCTCATGTCATTGCGAGCTGGTTAGGGCGAAGCAATTTTCTCAGAGGAGAAGATTGCTTCGTCAAGTTACGCTCTCCTTACGATTGCATCCGTCATCTTCGCGACTCTTGCCATTTCCTTTACATCGTGGACGCGGATCAGGTCCGCCCCACGCGTGATGCCGACAGCGACCGTTGCGGCAGTGCCCTCCACGCGCTGGTCGGCGGGCAGGTCAAGTGTAAAGCCGATAAATGACTTTCGGGATGGGCCCAACAGTACGGGATACCCCAGGGCACGGATCTCAGTAAGGCGGTTGATTAGCTCGAGATTGTGTTCACGCGTCTTTCCAAAGCCGATGCCAGGATCCAATATAATGCGCGTTTCCTCGATTCCAGCCTTGACGGCCAACTCCACGCTGACAAGTAGTTCGCGCTTTAGCTCTTCCATTAAATTCTCATAGGTTGAGCCGATGTAGGCGTTGCCCAACTGCTGGCGGACTTCCACGCTGGCAGGATTGCTACGGTTGTGCATAAGAATCACAGGAACGCGAAATGCCGCGGCAATAGCAGCCAGTTCCGGGTCCGCTCGGAGCGCCCAGACGTCATTGAGAATCTGCGCGCCGGCCTTGAAAGCTGCTTCCGCAACATTTGCTTTATACGTATCGATTGAAATTAATACATCCGGGAATTCTTTTGCAATCGCTTCAATGACAGGGAGTACGCGCTCCCTCTCTTCCGCTGCATGGACAGGCTGCGAGCCAGGCCGTGTGGATTCTCCGCCCACGTCGAGGATGTCCGCACCGCCGGAGAGAAAATTTCTGGCTTGTTCAACAGCTAATTGAATGGCGTCACCCCTGGCAATCATCCCATCCCCCGAAAACGAATCGGGCGTAATATTGAGGATTCCCATCACATAGGTGCGAGAGCCCCAATTGAAGACGTGTTTACCGATTTGCAACGATTCTGACTTCAATATCACTTGTTTACGAGTGTACCTGTTTACTTTTTCACAGCCGCGCTTCGATTGCAAAGCACTCAGCGCGAGGAAGATTACGGTATCTGGTCCAGTGGACGTGCGAGCCAGGCTTCCGCTTCATTGATATCGGTGAATAATTTCATGGCAGAAGCAGTTCCCGGGAGAGCCAGCGCGGCTACTTCGCGGATCGCGTTTGCCACCTTCTCATCCGCAACGACAACGGCCACCCTGATATTCCGCGCAGATGGATCGCTGTTCGCTTCCACAGCCATGCGGATCGCTTTTTCAGGAATCTCCTGGACTGCACGCAAATCGTAGAGATTCCGCGTGCGCCGGTCAACACCCAGTAAATGTTCCATCGCAAACTCGCGCCAATCGTTCAGAGTCGCATTGGATAGATCCTTAAAGGTCAAAGTCATGCCACCATCTTCACGACGAACGACTGTAAATCCGACTCCGGGTTTCTGTGTCCAGTTGAGCGGTTTGATTTCATTCATATCTGTTCCTCCAAGAAGATTATATCTGATACATGTTGCCAATAGACGGAAACCTATCATCCAAACTTCTTGATGTCTCGTACATCAGATTGAGCCGCCATTTCGCGGACACGTTTTCTACTCAGAGGATGTACCAGATCGGGGCTGATATCCATTAAGGGCAAAAGAACGAATCCGCGCTCATGCAGGCGTGGATGTGGGATGACCAGTGAAGGTGTGTTCACGATCAGTTCATCATAAAAAAGAATATCCATATCGATCAGCCGCGGACCATTTGGAAAGGATGCCTGTCTCCCCAGCGCTACTTCGAGACGCTTGAGATGTTTCAATAAGGGTTCAGGATCCAGATAGGTTTTTGCTTTAACGACCTGATTGAGAAACTTCGGCTGATCTTCATATCCCCAGGGCGGCGTCTCATACACAAATGATTTTGCCCTTACTTCCATTTGTGGAGTCAATGAATCAATTGCCTGTTTCAAATTTGCCAAGCGGTCCCCGAGATTGGAACCCAGCGCGAGATACACGGTATGTTCTTTCATGGTCCTCCCGAGAAATTACAGGCGATTGTCACATCTGCCATGCTATACTTATTTCATTCAGATTCTACCCTAATGAAACCTCCCGTAAGCATTCTTGACTATTCGCCAAAATATCAGTCATCGATTCGCTTGATCCTTACGAAGATAGGCTGGGCGGAACAATATATTGCCTCTACAGAGCAAAACATGCAACATTTTTCTCAGGATACAGAGAATTATGGTGTGTATTTTGCTGTGATTAGCGAAGTCGCCTGTGGATTTCTTTACGTTCAATATTACGCCTGGAACCAGCTTTGCCAAATTCAGGGTCTGGCTGTTGACCCGGAAGCCCAACGCCAGGGAATTGCATCCGCTTTGGTTGCCCGCGCGGAGGACTTTGCGAAATCGAAACACGCGCGTGGCATATACGTTGACACACCAACCCTGAACACGGGTGGGCGGAGATTCTATGAAGCCATGGGGTATCAGGTGGGTTATGTCATGCCGCGCTATTATGAAGATCAGCTCGACGGCGTGACTTATCAAAAATTTTTTGAGGCTGTGAAAGTAAATTGATGAGACCCTCCAGACCCAGCCGCGCTGACCTGCTTGCCGCGCAGGACAAAACTATTCGGGATGTCATCGCACCAAATTTGCAGGTGCTGTTCTGCGGAATTAATCCCGGCCTGTATTCAGCCGTGACAGGTCATCATTTTGCCCGGCCGGGGAATCGCTTCTGGCCCACGTTATATCAGGCTGGATTTACACCGCGTTTGCTTGCTCCCAGTGAAGAACGAGAACTTTTGATACTTGGCTATGGGATTACGAATCTCGTCCCGCGGGCTACTGCTACAGCCGACGAGTTAGCTCGTGAAGAATTGGTGACAGGTCAGCGACGCCTGAAAGCGAAGGTAAAACGTTACCAGCCTCAAGTTGTCGCCGTGCTGGGAATTAGTGCCTACCGCACGGCGTTTG
>DATFQC010000460.1:0-3521 GCA_035264425.1 Anaerolineales bacterium | reverse complement strand
TTTTTAGCCATTTAATAACAGTAACTTCCTCCACCCCTTCGCCCAACAGTGGGACCAAGACTCTCGTTGCCATAAATGCTCTCCAGTTGATAGTTGGTAGTTGTCAGTTGATGGCTACCGAGCTGGTAGACTATTGATAAGTGCGTAAAGTTTTTTTCGCAACCCCTGAATTTGCTCATCAAGAGTATCAATGTCTTCCTTGCTCAGGTATCCAAATTCTTGGGCTAAAACCAGTTGTGTATCTACTTCGGCCAATGAACCGAGTGCAATATGCAAAAATCTTCGAAAATCTCCCGGAGCTTTTCTCGCCTGCCCCTCAGCAATATTTGAGGGTACTGAGACTACAGCACGGCGAATTTGATCAGCCAGTGCATAGGTTTCCTGACGTGGAAATTTTTCAGCTAGTTTATAAACTGCTTTTGCGAGTTTTATGCCTTCTTGCCACACAATTAACTCACGGTAGTTCTTAGCAGCGACCTTATTGTTATCCATAATCCACCAACCATCAACCGCTAACCATCAACGAAGCGGCGGATACGCCGCCGGATCAACTTCGTGCATCATTTCATAGACCGTATCAAACACTGTCTCCACACTTGGCTTGGACCAGTAATCGCCGTCGCTTCCATAAGCAGGACGGTGGGCGGTACCACTCAATGTCCGCGGTTCCGAATCGAGATGATAATAACCACCTTGTCTTTCGATCACTTCCTGCATCATATAAGCCGTTGTTCCACCGGGTACATCTTCATCCAGAAATAGAACTCGATTTGTTTTCTTTAGCGATTCAACGATTTTTCCATGAATATCAAACGGCAATAAGGATTGCACGTCCACAATTTCCACATTAATGCCAGCTTTACTCAATTTATCAGCAGCATCCAAAGCAATGCGACAACACGCGCCGTAGGTCACAACCGTAACATCACTTCCCTGGCGAATTACTTCCGGCCCACCTAGCGGCACAGTAAAGTCACCAATATTATCAGGCAGTCGTTCTTTGACACGATAACCATTTAATACTTCCACAATGACAGCAGGCTCATCCGTTTTCAACAGGGTATTGTAGAAACCCGCCGCCCGGGTCATATCGCGCGGCACAAGCACATTCACTCCGCGTACCAGGTGAATAATTCCTGCCATTGGGGAACCTGCATGCCAGATTCCTTCCAAGCGATGACCGCGCGTGCGGATGATGACAGGAGCAGATTGTCCACCCACAGTCCGCCAATGCAGATTGGCAAGATCATCGGCCAGAATTTGCAACGCGTACAACAAGTAATCAAGATATTGAATCTCACAAATCGGCCGCAAGCCGCGCATCGCCATGCCAATGGCCTGTCCCAAAATTGTCGTTTCACGGATACCTGTATCACTCACACGCAGCGCGCCATATTTTTCCTGCATTCCTTTGAAGCCCTGGTTCACGTCGCCAAGAAAGCCCACATCCTCGCCGAAGGCGATCACACGCGGGTCACGATCCAAAATTGAATCGAAGGCAGCATTCATCACTTCAAATCCCATCACCGTCGGCGATGAATCTGAATAGGTGGGCTTCACTTCTTTGACGGCAACGGCTTTCCCGCTATGCAAATGAGAACCGTAGCGTTCCCGATTGATCGCATCCTGGTCATTTTTCCATTGGATCAAGACCTGCTTGGAAGGATTCGCTTCGTCACGCAGGACTCTTAACGCTTCATGCGCCGCGCTATGAACATCCCGCCTCAATGGAGCAGGAAGAGCCGCCAGCCGCTCCTTAATCCGTTCCAACTCTGAGGCGTGCTTCGAGCTTCCTGCAATTTCGTCGAGCATATCCATGACCTGTCCACGCTCTTCGAGGATCGGGGCCAGATAATCCTCCCACGCAAGTTTACGGATTCCCTCAACCGTCGCATAATCTTCTTGTTCAACGGCGACCAGTTCCGGGTCCGTGGCGATTTGATTTTCGATGATCCACTCGCGCAGCTTGCGAATACAGTCAAATTCCTCCTCGAACTTGAGGCGCTCCGCAGTCTTGTATCGTTCGTGACTTCCAGAGGTGGAATGTCCCTGGGGTTGAGTTACCTCGGTGACATGCACCAGTGCAGGGATGTGGTACTGGCGCGCGATTTCTGCCGCGGTGGCGTACGTTTCGACCAGGGCCGGATAATCCCAGCCGGGAACCTGATACAGATCATAGCCGCGCTCGCAATCCTCCTCGAGACAAGGGTCACGCTGAAATCCCTGCATAATGGAATGGATATTTTCCTTGACCATCTGGAATTGATTGGAGACGGAAATGCCATAGCCATCATCATAGACCGTGATAATGGCGGGCGCCTGCAAAACGCCAATAGCATTGACTGACTCCCAGAACATGCCTTCGGCGGTAGAGGCATTGCCAATACTGGCAAAGGCAACCTCATTGCCATTTTTTGAAAATTGATTGAAATCCTTTAATTCTTCCAGCCCACGATAAAGGACAGAGGCGTAGGCCAGCCCCACTGTGCGCGGCATTTGGGAACCAGTCGGGGAAACGTCCGCGGCGGTGTTGTAAGATTCGGTTTGATTCTTCCAGGAACCATCCGTGTTGATAAATCGATTGGCAAAATGGGCGTTCATCGAACGTCCCCCTGTGTTGGATTCGTGGTTTACATCCGCGTGGGCATACAGCTGGGCAAAAAATTCCTGGATATTCATCACCCCCAACATGAACATCCAGGTCTGATCACGATAGTATCCTGAGCGCCAGTCTCCCTTTTGGAAGGCCCGCGCTATGGCGATATTGGCAAGTTCCTTGCCGTCGCCGAAAATACCGAATTTTGCTTTACCACTTAATACTTCACGTCTGCCGATAAGACTTGCCTGCCGGCTTTGATATGCCAGGCGATAATCCTTGATGATCTCTTCTTTCTCGAGGGGAAGCACAACAGTACCCTTTGTTTTGGGCATGAACTCTCTCCTGAATTGAGTTGGTAGGGATTATAACAAATGCCTTGACCTGTAGGGGCGATCCTATCTCTTTAGCAACGCTTTTAGACCTGATAGACGTCCAAAGCCACATATTTATATGCACTTTTTGGAACTTCTACCAAGAATAAGCAAACTGAGAGCGTCACTCCTTCAGATCCAGCCATTTGAGCGCAGACTCCATTTCGTGAAATACTTTGATCCCAGATACTAATGGGGCCATCTACGGTGAACCCGTCAATCAGCGCCTTATCCAAATGCTGTTGATCGCAAACTTCTGCAAACTCCCGGAGAAAAGAAAAGATGAGTTTCAATGAGTATGGCTCAGTGAGCCTGACGAATAGATAACTGCCTCTGTTTTCGAAGATGGACATGCGATTGCTCTACATGAATCTAATTTGAAGGCATGATGCGATTATACTTTCCGTCATGACCACACCTTTTTCCACCATCCAAAACCCGGTTCCGCCCGATGTGATGGATCTTGGCCTGGGCGATCCCTCTCTCTCGCTCCTTCCGTTGGATTTGATCCGCGAAGCCGCACAGTTGCGATTGTCACAGGATGACAATTC
>DATFQC010000459.1:0-5284 GCA_035264425.1 Anaerolineales bacterium | reverse complement strand
CATCACTAGCCCTCACCCTGGCCCTCTCTGATAGGGAGAGGGCAGAGGATATAGAAACGTCCCGCTAAAAGCGGGACGTTTTGTTAATCAGATGTCGCTGAGAGGGAAAGCGCTTCCTCTTGAGCGGGAGCAAATTCCTGTCTCGCGCCGAGGCGGAGATGAAGAAAATAGTATGCCAGCACAGATAATCCACACAAAGCTCCGCCGATATACCACAGCAGATTTGGGTTGTAATTATCCAGGATATAGCCAGCCGCGCCGGGTCCAATCGTCGAGGGGATTGCCCATGAAAGCCCTGCCACCGCCATATAACGGCCGCGCATTTTTTCGGGCGCAAAACCGGCAACCAGTGCCTGACCGGTGGGAACAACAATCATTTCCCCGATGGTAATGATCACGATATTCAGTGCAAACAGTACATAGGTTGTGACGATGCCGAAAAGAACGAACCCAATCACATAAAAGATTGTGCCAAATGCCATCATCAGGAAAGGCGGACGATGTTTAATCAGGCGCGTCAGCCAGAATTGGAATATCACTACCGTGATGGCACTCGTTGTCATTAAGAACCCATAGCCCTGTGGATTGATTCCATGGTTATCCCGTAAATAGACGGAGAGTGAACCATACATTTGCTGATAAACGAGCAGCATCAGGATATTCGCCACAATGAACGACATGAAGGCAGCGTCACGTGCCACGAAGCGATAACCGCTGATGGTCTTCAGGAAGGACTCGCTCTCTTCATGCGCGTGGGGTTCAGGTTTGGTTTCGGGGATAACGCGATAAATAATTACAGCGACGAAACAACTGATGATCGAATCAATGACAAACAAATAGAAGAAATTGATATTAGCCAGGAATCCACCGATGGTTGGTCCAATGATCCATGCCAGATTTCCAACCACACGTAAAATACCGAACCCTTCCTGCCGCTGTTTTTCAGGCAGGATATCTGCGATCATGGCTTGATGCGCAGGTTGTGCCACACTCGATAGGAGTCCAACCACGATCACCAAAGGGAATAGGATCACGAACTTGTTGACAAAACCAAATCCCAGCGTACTGATTGCGCTGAAGATGAGGCCGAACAGAATCAACTGCTTCCGTCCGAATTTATCGGTCAACGCGCCGCCCACCATGCCCCCAATCAGGCCAAATAGCGACGACAACCCAAGCAGGATGCCTGCCTGTGTCATGCCGACCCCAAATTTTTGTGTGATGTAGAGGGCAAAGAATGGAAAGAGAAGCGTCCCTCCAATTCCATCAATGAAGCTTACGGTAACAACAATCCAGAACAGGCGGGGGAACTCACGATAGATTTTATTCAGACGAGTGAACATAAACATCCTTTCGTGTGGGAAAACTAATTATAGCACAGGTGTTCTAAGTTTGAATTAATGATCCCCAACACTGTGCTATCCAATAGCCATCCGTTAGCAAAAGTACTTTAGAGCAGGCCAAGCGCCGCCACCACTGCCAGCAGCACTATGAACGCCAAGACCCAGCGTGCAGCCCGGGAATCACCGTAGCCAAGTCGCTTATGCAGACTGTAGGTTTCTGCCTCCCGGGCCCGTCGCTCAATTTCGTGCCTGGCTTCTTCATTCGCCAAATGATTGTGGAACATAATCTCTCCTTTCAGATTGCACATTAGCCGAGCAACAAGATCATCCAGAATGCAATCGGGGCAGCAATTGCGACAGTAACAAGCCACCTTCGCGTGGGTCTGGTTTTTGCAACTTTGTATCTCGATATGACACTCATATATTCTTCTCCTTCACTTCCCTATCGGATTTTTTGCCGAAGGACTGCTGAATTCCTATAATTCTGAGAGAGGAATGAATGGCTTTGCAAATTTAGTGCTGGCCGAGGGTTCCCAGTGTACGGACTCGTCGTTCGACTCGATAGAAGACCCAGGAGCCAAGCCACAGCAAAACAAACATAAAAATGATCAGCAGCGTTATTTCCGTACCAATCGATAGGAGAGTATTCGTTTTCAGCAGTAACCCGCGGGCTGCATCAAGTCCGTAGGTTAATGGCAGTAGCAAAGAGATGGGGAGCAGCCACTTTGGCAAAACGGTGACGGGAAAATCGGCGCCTGAAAACACCTGAACGATAAATGAACTGGTATCCACCAGGGTGTTGGCCTCCCGCATGATCAGCACCAACCCCGCAAAGGCAAACCCGAAACCGTATAACGCGATGAGCATCGGAACAATCGCCAGGACCGCACCAAGCACATCACCCGTCGGATGAAAACCAAAGACATATTTACACACAATCAACATGCCAAGGGAGGTCAGCGCGGTGACAACCAGATTGGTGACCGAACGCCCTATCAAAATCAGCAGGCGCGGGACCGGGGTCAGCCAGTTGGATTCCATCACGCCCGAGTCCATATCCGTTTTGAGGGCATATCCCATTCCCCAAAACACCGCATTGACGAAGTTACCGAGGACCGCACCCAGGATCAGGAAGGACATGTAATCCGCTGTGCCACTGTACTGAGCAAAGCCCAAGGCTTGTCCATTAATACTGAATGCCTTGCCCATAAAATAGACAGGCGCCAGCCAGATCACCGGTTGAAAAATCGTTGAGATGGCATTTAGCGGGTAGCGCCAGTATTGTTTCCAGTCCTTGCGGATGATCGCGGATAACGCACGGAACTGCGCTGAAAATGTTGGTTGAAAAAGTACGAAATCTGTTTTCATAATTAGTATTGTCCAATCGCGCCCGTTCGGCGGGCACGACGCTCCATCCAGTTGAAGACCAAGTATCCAAACGTAAGCCAGAAGACGCCAAATAAGGCCAGGGCCTTGAGATCGCCTGCGATGGCGGGCAAGCCACCATCTTTTGAGAGGGAGGCGGAGCGAATGGCATGAATGATGTAGGTCTGTGGCAGCCAGCCGGCGATCGGGCGCATCCAATCCGGCAGGATACTGATTGGGTAGGTAATCCCGCAGAAGATCATCACAACGCCACGGACGAGGTATACAAACGCATTGGCTTCCTTGGCCGTGATGACCAGGCTGGCAAAAGCAAATCCAAGCCCATAAATTGAAGGGATGGCGGCCAGGACTGCCAGCAGTGTGAGCCAAAGGCTGCCCTGAAATTTCACACCGAATACCAGCACGAATTCTATGGCGGAGACCGTTAGAAACATTAACATCGAAAGCAGTTGGGGTGCGCTACTGCCAAGCAGATAGGAAAAACGCCAGGTGGGGGACAGCCAGTTCGATTCAAGAGTGCCGCGCAGCTGTTCATTACGCAGGGCACCGCCTATATTCCACAACACAACGTTTTGCCACATCCAGATGATCGTACCGATGGCGATATAGCCTGTGTATTCATGCACACCCGTGGCGGCCTGAAACTGTGTCAATCCGCTGCCATCTTTGCCAGAAAGGGCATGTGCGGTAAATACATAGGAAAGCGGAAATATGATGGGCCAGATGAAGAGAGAAATGAACCAGCTTGGGTAACGAAGAAAGATCACCCATTCGCGTTTTATCACAGCGGCTAAGGCACGCCAACTGGATAAGAAGTTGGGGCGGCCCAGAGAGCGTGTCAGAGGGATTGTTTGAGTTGTCATGATTGCCTGCTTAATCGCGCAATGCTTTCCCGGTTAGATGGATGAACACATCCTCAAGCGACGGTTTGACAATGTTCATATTGACCAGACGTGTCCCATTGCCGCTGAGACTTTCCACGACGCGGGGTAAAGCCGTTCGGCTATTTTGGGCCTGCAGATTCACTTCCCACAAGTCCGCTTCGCCTTGTTGATGCGTGGTCAGATTTTCAATGCCGGAAATGCTCCTGAGCTTATCTGCGAGATCGTCATGCCAACCCGTAAGCTCCAGGCGGATAATTTCCTGTTGATCGATGCGTCGCTTGAGTCCTTCGGGCGTATCAAGTGCGATGACTTTGCCGGTGTCAATGATGCCGATTCGGTCAGAAAGCAGGTCTGCTTCTTCCATGTAGTGGGTGGTCAAGAGAATGGTATGACCCTCCTGCTTCAGTTCGGCGACCAGCTCTCGGACGCGGCGAGCCGCTTGAGGGTCCAGGCCAAGCGTGGGTTCATCCAGGAGAAGAATCGGAGGCCGCGCCAAAAGCGCCTTTGAGATCGCGATCCGTTGGCGCATCCCGGTGGAATACTTTTCCACCAGCTCATTGGCGCGCTCCTTAAGCTCCATGCGCTCAATGAGTTCATCCACGCGTTTCTTCGCGATCTCTTGTGGGATGTGATACAACGCCGCGAAATACTCAAGATTTTCGCGGCCGGTGAGCTTCCAATAAATACTCCGTTCGCCTGCCAGGACGGTCCCCAGGCTACGGCGCACGTCATTGGCTTGTTTGACAATATCGAAGCCATTGACCTGTGCCGTTCCAGCGGTAGGTTCAAGCAACGTACACAGCATACGGATTGTTGTAGATTTCCCTGCGCCGTTCGGTCCGAGCAAACCGAAAATCTCGCCGCGCTCGATCTGTAAATCCACGCCGTTGACCGCCGTGAACATGGCTTTCGGCTCCTTCTTTTGAAAGGGCCAACCTCTTTTCTTTGGAGCGGGGGAGGATTCGCCCTCGGTTTTTTTGTCACCCGTTCCTGGTCTGGCAGGAAATTTTTTTACCAATTGTCTGGCTTCAATCGCAAACTCTGTCATTCGAAGCTCCTTTTTAAAGGTTGTTTTAAGAAAAAAGAATTTTTTTAAATAATTTATAAGATATATTGATTATGTATTTCAATATTACAATATTATTTAATGATTGTCAATAGTTATTTCAAGATTCCTAAGATCAGGTTCAGAAAAAGAATAAAAAACCGCCTCCAGTGTTTGGGGAGGCGGTTTTGCTCAAGAAATTTGTACCAGGCAAAAGTTTTCTAGGGATGTTCCGGCCAGGGGATTTCGACAGGTCCTCCATAGCCGTGTTTTTCCTGTACAAAGACGTTTCCATGGGATAGGCTGGCACAGCCTGCTTCATCGTTTTCTACGGTAATAAACGGAAAGTTGGTTCCCAGCGTTTCGAAGACGATCTGCCCACCTTCGCACCGCCAGACTTCGATAATGTACTGGTGCATGTTTTCATCTTCATACTTTCCCGGACTGATGGGAACTGCTTCCCATGTGACCTCGACCTTATTCCCCTGCCGCGTTGCCTTTGCCCAGCGAGGACCCGGATAATAAGGAGACACAGGCAATTTTGCTATTCCGGGATATACAATTGGCAGACTCATTGGGTCGCCCTCAATTTGAAGAAACTTTGTATTTACCCAGCATTTATTTTT